>JAISDX010000060.1 GCA_031264465.1 Deltaproteobacteria bacterium
GTAACCGGGCATCCTTCAAACACATAGTCGGCCGGATAAAGGCCGCCTTTACTGATGTCGATGCTGTTGGCCCGTTCGTCGCCGGCCGCGATGGCGGCGGCCTCCTTGGCCGGAGCATAAGCTTTGCAGCCGGTAAGCCGTTGGAAAAAAGCCGCTCCGCCGGCGTGGTCGCCATGCCAGTGCGTGAGCAGAAGCATTTTGACGTCGGCCGGTTTTACGCCGTGCGCGTCCATGACCGCCACGATACGTTGCGGCTCCAGGTTGACGCCCGAGTCAAGCATAATGCAGCCGGCCCGGGTTTTGATTAAAAACACATTGCAATCTAGGGAGTGGGTAAATCCGAGCCCCCATTTGCCGCTGCCGATCATGAAAATGTTGTCGGTTAAGCGCATGGCTTCTCCTTATATTATTTTTACGTCACAGCTCTGGCATAACCTCGTCCGGGAAGGGGCAGACGTATTTGCCGCCGGTGGCGGACAGCCATTCCCGCTTGGCTTCCTTAAGGAGCTCCGGGCGCTCCAGCAGTTTCAGGCCGGCCAGGGCCATCGATTTGCCGGCGAAAAGCAGACCCTTGTGGGCGAGGGAAGTCCGGCCCTGGGCCGTCATTTGCCAGGTGTGCAGGGCGGTGCCCAAGCACCCCACCGCCGCCATGAGCTGGGCGGTGGGAACGCAGTAGCTGACGTCGCCCACGTCGGTGGAGGCGGGGAAGATATGCGCACCGCCGCTGCATGGCAAAATGCCGTCCATCAGGTTCTTGCCCCGGTATTCTTCAGCAAGGCTGCCGCCTATCGAGTGCATTTGTTCCAGTACGGTATTGTAGGCGGCTTCGCTCACCGCCGCCCGGAATTTTTCGGCCAGGGCGTAGTCGGCGGCAGCATAGGCAATGGGGCCTAGTTCATTCATGGCTTCGGCCAGGACCGTGGTGGCGACGCTGTTGGGAATAAAGTCGCTCAATCCGTCGGTGATGGAAAAGGACCAGTCGGTTTCGGTCATCATGGCCGCGCCGGCGGCCACTTTTTTTACTCGCTCCAGAATTTCCCTGGTCTGGGCGATTTTGGGGGCGCGCACGTAATAGTTGAGCCTGGCCCGGTCCTGCACCACGTTGGGGGCCATGCCGCCGGCATCGTGAAAAGCATAGTGCAGGCGAGCGGCGGGCGGAATATGCTCGCGCAGGAAATTTGCACCCACGTTCATCAGTTCGGCCGCATCCAGGGCGCTACGCCCGTTGTACGGTTCGGAAGAAGCGTGCGCCGCGACTCCCTTGAAATCGAAAAGCAGGCTCAGGTGCGCCAGGGAACCGTAATTCCACACACCGGTATAAGATTGCGGGTGCCAGGAAAAAGCGCAGTCCAGGTTGGCAAAACAGCCAGCCCTGGCCATGAAGGCCTTGCCGCAGCCGAATTCTTCGCCCGGACAGCCGAAATATACCACTCGGCCGGGCAGCCCTTTTGCCCGGATGTAATCACGCAGGGCCACAGCCGCGGCCAAAGCCCCGGCGCCCAGAGCGTTGTGTCCGCAGCCGTGCCCGTCGCCGCCCGGAACAAGCTCCTGCCGCTCCGCCACTCCGGCTGCCTGGCTCAGGTTGGGGAGCGCGTCGTATTCGCCCAGGAAGGCGATTACCGGTCCGTTTTCGCCCCAAGTTCCCTTAAAGGCGGTGGCTATGCCGGCCAGGCCCCCTTCCACCTGGAACCCTTCCCGCTCCAGCGCTTTGATAATGACCGCCGCCGAACGCTCAACCTCGAAACCCAGTTCCGGGGTATCCCATACCGCGTCGCTCACGGCGGTGAAGCGGCCGGCTTTTTCCTCAACCAGGCGGCAAATGGCCTTTGCTTTCTCCATGCTCTGCCTCCTTTGTTTATGCAGGCGAGGTTATAAAAGTTCCCGACAGGTGTACACGAAAAATCGCTGTTTCCCGCCCGGGAAACAAAAAAACCTCCGTCGGAAGAATCGGCGGAGGTTTTTCAAGTCGAGCAAAATATCCCTATTTGTCTATGCGCGAGCGCCGGAACTGGGTGTAGGCGTCGCGCACCGAAGTGTACGGTTCGACGGCCATATCTTTCATGGTGTCGTAAGTGCCGAGTATTTCGTCAAACTCGTTGAACACGGCAAAAGCGCCGGCTCCCAGGCTGATTTCCCAATCGTCAATGATATAGGTCATGGGCGAGACGAAGTAGTCGATGCCCATGCCCAGGGTGTCGCGGGCGTTGCTGGGGCCGAGCAGGGGCCAGACAATGTAGAACCCTTCGCCCATCCCCCAAACTCCCAGAGTCTGGCCGCCGTCCTCGTCGTCCTTGACCACGGCCAGCCGCTCTTTCCTGGTTACGTCCATCAGGCCGCCCAGGCCGGCGGTGGAGTTGAGCAAGAAAGAACTGAGTTCGGCCCCGGCCGCCCGGCCCTTGCCCTGCAGCAGGTTGTTCACAATGCGCACCGGCGCTCCCAGGTTGTGGAAAAAGTTGCTGATGCCCGTGCGCGCGAATTTGGGCACGACTACGGAATATCCCTTGTGCAGCGGGCGCAGGGCGTATTCGTAAGCATAGTCATTAAACGTGAACCAGAAGCGGTTCCAGGGCTCGATGGGGTCGGCAATCACCGGGGTGAACGTGTCGTTCAGGTAATCGTCGTCGTCATCGTAGTAGAAGCCGTCATCGTCCGTATAGGCCATGTCCGTCTGGGCCGCCGCTGAAGATGCCTCCGGGGCGGCTTCAGGGCTGGTTTTCGAACAGCCGCCGGCCGCCAGCAGCAACAGCAGGCAGAAAGCGGCCAGGCGCCAGGTTACCCGGCGGCGGTTACTTGCTGTGTACTGCGTCATTTTTTGCCTTTGCCGCGGCGGCTTTTTCGCCGACCAGGTCGATCAGGTAGTCCGGCTTGTTTTTGGAGAGAATTTCCTGAAACTGGCCGAGGTAGTTCTGCACCAGACTGATGTTGTTTTCGATGATCATGTCGTAGACTTTCCAGACGCCGTTTTTCTCGATCATCCGGTAGTCTACCGGAATCTGCTTGTCGCCGTCCGGGATGGTGGTGCGAATCACCAGACGGTTGCTGTTTTCAAACGGGATTTCGCTCACAAAATTGATTTGCTGCCCGTCATACTCCAAAAGTTTGCTCTTGTAAGTCTCACACAGCAGGCTGCCGAAAACGTCAATAAAGTTGGACTGTTGGTCGGGCGTAAAGCTGCGCCAATACGCGCCCAAGGTACGCCTGGAAAATTCCTGAAAGTCGCAGATGCCGTAAATTTGCTCTTTAACTTCCGCCATCAGGGGAGCGTTTTTGGCCGGGTCTTTAAATTCCGGTTTGCCGAGGACGGCAATCACCTGGTTGAGGGTATTTTCAAGTGTCTGGCGGGCCGGGCTTTTTTCCGCAGCCAGGGCCGGGGCGCACATAAGCATCAGGCCGAGCAGGAGCGCCCCGGGGACTTGGGCAATTTTGATTGATTTCATTTGTCAATTCCTCCGAAAACATATTTGCTGATTAGCGATTCAATATCAATGGTGGAGTTGGTATCTTCAATTTCCGCACCGTTGACCAGACGGGTTTCGCAACCGCCCCCCGGTTCCAGGTGCACGTACTTGTCGCCTATAATTCCACTGGTTTTAATGGATGCCGTGGCATCTTCATAAACTGTAAGATCCTTGGGCAGCCGGATCTGTACGTTGGCCTGGTAAATACTGTTGTTCTCAACCAGTTTTATGCTGGTGACCTTGCCCACGGTTACACCGGCCACTTCCACTTCGGCACCCTGGCGCAGGCCGGTGATGGAATTAAATTTGGCGTTCAAGGTGTAACCGTCGTCCGCGAAGAGCTCCACGTTGCCGAGCTTCAAGGTGAGGTAGGCGACACAAAGCAGGCCTAAAAAGACAAACACCCCGACGGAAAGTTCATTGCTGTATTTTTTCATATTTCTATCCCGCTTACCTGCTATTTAATTGCGCCCGAGCCATTTATCCAGGGCGTTTCTAACTTCTTCTTGGGTTTCGGGCCGCAACGAGCGGTGCTCTTCCTTGCGGCTTTCTTCATAAATGGTTTCGCGGTCAAGAAACCGCTTCAGGAACTGGTCCTGCGTGTTCTTCAATTCCTCCAGCGTGCCGTTGAAGGCAATGCCGCCGCCGTGCAAAATCATCACATGGTCCGCAATGGTGAAAAGGCTCTCGATATCGTGACTCACCACCACGATGGTCATGTCCGGGTTTTGCTCCTTCAGATTGAGCAAAAGCGCGTCCATCTGGCCGGAATTGATCGGATCGAGGCCGGAGGTGGGTTCGTCGCACAAGAGGATGGGCGGCGCCGCCACCATGGCCCGGGCCAGACCGGCCCGCTTGCGCATGCCGCCGGAGAGCTCGTTGGGGTAGTAGTCGGCCGCCTGGGCCAGGCCCACCAAGTCCAGGTTGTAGAGCACCACTTCCCTGATTACCTCTTCCGGGAGCGAAGTGTGCTCGCGTAGCGGCAGGGCCACGTTGTCGGCCAGGTTCATGGAACCCAACAGCGCCCCGTCCTGAAAAAGCATGCCCATGCGGCGGCGCAGGGCGCGAAACTCCTTGTCCGGCATGGCGAACATGTCGTACTTGTCCAAAATGATCTTGCCGGACATGGGCCGACGCAGGCCGACCAAGTGGCGCAGCAGCGTGGATTTGCCGCCGCCGGAACTGCCCAGAATTACCGATATTTTACCGCCGGGAATGGAGGCGTTGATCTTGTTCAGGACTACTTTGTCCTCGTAGCCCAAGGTCAGATCTTCCAGCCTTATTTCCCAAGATTTTTTCTGCTCTGCGGTCATGGCGCGCCTATATGAAAAAAGTGGTTGCCACGTAGTCGAATACGAGGATCAGTATGCAGGAAAGCACCACGGCGGAAGTCGTGGCCTTGCTGACCGCCTCTGGCCCGGCGCTGTCCGTGCGCATGTGGGTAAAAAAGCCTTTGAAGCAACAAACCGAGGAAACGATTAAAGCGAACAGGAGCGACTTTATGAAGCAGAGGAACAGGTCGTCAAACTCAACGGCGCTCTGCACCCGGTGCAAATAAATGCCGCCGTTCAGTCCCAGAAGGTACACTCCGGTAAAGTAGCCGCCCAGAATGCCCACCACGTTGAAAACTGAGGTCAGGAGCGGGAAAACAATGAGCGAAGCCAGCATGCGCGGCGCAATCAGGAAGGCGTATGGGTTGATGTCCATAACTTCCAGAGCGTCAAGTTGCTCGGAAATGCGCATTACTCCAATTTCGGCGGTCATGGCCGAGCCGGCCCGGCCGGTGATCATAATGGCCGTGAGCACCGGGCCGAGTTCACGGACCAACCCCAGAGCGATCAGCGTGCCGAGCATCCCTTCCGACCCTACGGTGGAAAGGGCGTTATAACCCTGCAAACCCAGCACCATGCCGGTAAAAACACCGATGAGCGCGATCAGAAACAGTGAATCCGCGCCGATGAACTGGATTAGTTTGAGAACCTATGCGAACTGCTTGCCGGTACAGAAGTTGCGCAGCCCGACAAGCGTAAACAAGGCCATGGACCCCATTTCCCGGATCAGCCAGAACAGGTGGTCCAGAAAATAAAGGGGAATGGTTATAATATTCTTTGCGATGGTGCTCATGGCAGTCCTGTATAATCAACCTGAAACAGCCTGCTTTTTACGCAGCAGGGGCTGTTTCAGGTTAAGCTGCTCCAGCCGGTTTATAAAGGCGGGCAGTTCGCTGTTTTTGCCTCTGAAACTCACCAACACCCGGTACCAGGTGTTGGTTTCCGTCTTGTGCAGTTCGATTTGCGCGGCAATACCCGCATCCGTAAGCCGCTGCCTCAGGGCCTGGGCCTGATGTTGCTGATTCAGCGCCGATACTTGATACACATACTCATACAGAGGTTCCGACGGAGAGGCAACCATTACTTCCCCGCCGACCGTCCCGCTCGGAGGAATAGTTATTGGCGAAACGTCAACCTGAGAGGCGGGCGCGGTTCTGTTGCCCGCCGTCGGCGCCCCTTCGGTCGGGCCGCGCAGGCTGCCCTTGAAGCCAAGGTCTTCGCCCCTGAGCAACTCCGACCCCTGGCTGCCTTCAAACAAGGCGTCCAGGTTGTCCGCGTCGTCCTCCCCGCTCTCTCCGCCTTGCCCGTTTTGGCGGCCGGCCACATTCATGCTGCCGGTGGCTTCGGCCACCTGCCGCGAAGGCATAAAAACAGCCAGAGCCCCGATTTGCTCTTCTGTATGGTAGCCGCGCCCGGTCAGTACCCCCAGGAAGAACACCCAGGCCACGCCTATCAGGAACAGCGCCAGAGCGGTTATGAAAACCGGCAGGCGCAGGCGGATGGTGACGACGCGGGGCTGCTTTTGCAGCAATGCTTCGGGCGCGTTATTGCTCATGAACGGGCCTCGCGCTTACATGCTTTCGGGGGCGCCAACGCCCAGAAGATCCAGGCCGTTTTTAAGCACCCGGCGCACGCCCAGCAGGAGGTAAAGCCGGGCGGCCGCCAATTCCTTGTCGGCCTGATTGAGCACCGGGAAGGAAGAGTAATAGCCGTGCAGGTCCTTGGCCAGCTCCATCAGATAATAGCTGACGTGATGCGGCGCCAGGGCGACGGCGGCCGAGGCCACCAGTTCGGGGAAAGCATCCAGCTTGCGCAGGATGGCCAACTCGGCCTCCTCGCTCAGGCGTGCCAGAACGCCGGCGCCGGCCTGAAGCCCGGGCAACGTCAACCCGGCTTCGGCGGCTTTGCGTTCCATCGAGCAGATGCGGGCGTGGGCATACTGCACATAGTACACCGGGTTGTCCATACTGCGCTGTTTGACCAGTTCCAGGTCAAAATCCAGCGGGCTGTCGCTCTTGCGGGAAAGGAACATGAAGCGGGCGGCGTCGGCCCCCACTTCCTCCATGACGTCCTTCAGGGTTTCAAATTTGCCGGCCCGGGTGGACATGGCCATCTGCTGGCCGTCCTGCATCAGGTTGACCAGTTGCACCAAGATGACTTCAAAGGACTCGCGCGGCTTGCCCAGGGCTTCCACGGCGGCACGCATGCGCGGGATATAGCCGTGATGGTCCGCGCCCCAGACGTCCACCACAAATTCCAGCCCGCGTTCGAACTTGTCAGAATGATAGGCGATATCGGAGGCGAAATAGGTTAACGTGCCGTCGGATTTACGCAACACCCGGTCCTTGTCGTCGCCCAGTTCGGTGGTGCGGAACCAGAAGGCCCCGCCTTCCTCGTAGGTGTGTCCATTGGCCGTAAGGGTGGCAAAGGCCCGGTCCACGGCGCCGCTTTCCACCAGAGTCCGTTCGGAAAACCAGATTTCGTGATCCACTCGAAAAGCTTTCAAATCTTCCTTGATGCCGTCCAAGATGGCGTTCATGGCGTATTCAAAGCAAACATCCACGGCTTCTTCCTGCGGCAGGCCGGGCAGATCTGGGCGTTTGGACATAAGTTCGCGGGCGATATCGATAATGTATTCGCCCTGGTACCAGTCTTCCGGCCGGGGCAGGTTCTTGTCGGCCAGTTCCATCAGGCGGAACCAGACCGAGTAGCCCAGGATGCGCATCTGCTTGCCGGCGTCGTTGATATAGTATTCCGTCTGCACGTCGTAGCCGGCAAAGCGCATGATCCTGGCCATGCTGTCGCCGATGGCCGCGCCGCGCCCGTGCCCGATGTGCAACGGGCCAGTTGGGTTGGCGGAAACGAACTCAATCTGGGTTTTCTTGCCGGCCCCGGCGCGGCTGCGTCCGTATTCGGCCCCGCGCCCCAGAAGCAGCGGTATGGTGTCCCGCCAAAAGTCTTGCGAGTAGGTAATGTTGATGAAGCCCGGCCCGGCCACTTCGGCTTTGATAATTTCCGGAGCCGTCCCTTGCAGCCTGACGGCAATTTCCGCGGCCAGTTCGCGCGGGTTGCGCCTGGCCGGTTTGGCCAGCACCATGGCTATGTTTGCGGCAATATCGCCGAATTTGCTGTCCTTGGGTGCTTCCAGGGCCATTTTTTCCGGCCAGGGCAGGCCGAGTTCGGCGACAATCTGCTTAAGCTGGCCGATGAGAGATTCTTTGGCGCGCATTTATGTGAATCCTGAATATTAAGTGGGTTAAAACAGTTTGAAACCGTTCAGCCAATGGGCGACCACCCGCCCCTGAAGCTTTTGCCCGAGCCAGGGAGTGTTAAGGCTTTTGGAATAAATGTTTTCCCGGTTCACTTCCCAGACCAGGGCCGGGTCGAACAGGAAAAAATCGGCCGGGTCGCCGGGCGCGAAGCCGTTCGCCCGCAGTCCGAAAATCTCCGCCGTTTTACGGCTCCAGATTTGCTCCAATTTGGCCGGGTCAAATAAAGGGCAAGTCAGCGCCAGCGCGGTTTCCAGCCCGATAAAACCTTTGGGAGCTTCGTCGAAGGGCACTTCCTTTTCGTGGGCCGCATGCGGCGCGTGGTCGGTAACCATGATGTCGATGACGCCGTCACGCACGCCTTCCAGCACGGCCCGCACGTCAGCGGCCGTGCGCAACGGGGGCGAAACCTTGAACGCGGTGTTGTAGTCCGGAAAACCGGCATCATCAAGCAAAACATAGTGCGGGCAGGTTTCGGCCGTGACCGGAATTCCGCGCCCCTTGGCCCAGCGAATCAGCTCCACGGACTGGCGGCTGCTGATATGGGCCAGGTGGACCGGGAGGTTCAAATATTCGGCCAGGAGGATATCCCGCGCCACCTGCACGGCTTCGCCCACACCGGGTTGGCCTTTCAAGCCGGCGTCCGCGCTGGCTCCGCTCTCGTTCATCTGCCAGCCGGAGGCGATTTTCTCGTCTTCGCAGTGGTCTATGATCTTGAGGCCCCAGGTGGCCGCGTACTCCATGGCCCGCCTAAACAGCTCGGCATTCTGCACGCCCCGGCCATCGTTGGAAATGGCCACGGCGCCGGCCGCGGCCAGTTCGCCCATGGGCGCCAGTTCCTTGCCTGCCAGCCCCACGCTGAGAGCGCCCACCGGGTAAAGGCGCGGCCCGTGCGGATGGGTTTTGGCGGCCTGTTCCAGCATAAAACGGGTTACGGCAGCACAGTCGTTGACCGGGTTCGTGTTAGCCATGGGCAGCACCGCGCCGAAGCCGCCACGGGTGGCGGCCGCAAGCCCGCTGGCGATGTCTTCTTTATATTCGTGGCCGGGCTCGCGCAGGTGCGCGTGCGCATCGATGAAACTGGCGAACAGGCGCTTGCCGCCGGCGTCTTCAACCGTGGCGTCCGAAGGTGCGTCAATGGCGCCCGGTGCCAACCGGGCCACTTTGCCGTCCACAATCAGCAAATCGTGCGGCTTGTCGCCGCTGCCGTCCGCAGCCTGGCGCAACGCGCCCCGCAAAACAAATTTCTTGCCGGAATTCATCTAATTCCTCGCTGCTTCGGCCTGCCCGGCGGGCAGGTGTTCGTTCCTGGTTCCCAGGATGTATAAAATCGCCATGCGCACGGCCACGCCGGAATTCACCTGGTCCAGCACCAGGCTGGCGGGCGAATCGGCCAGGTCGGAGGCCACTTCCAGCCCCCGGTTCATGGGGCCGGGGTGCATGATCGGCGCGCCTGGCACAGCCAGGTTCATCAGCCGCAGGGTAATGCAGAAGCGGGCGGCGTATTCCGAAAGATCCGGCAGGAGCCCGGCGGCCTGGCGCTCCAACTGCAAGCGCAGGCACATGACCGCGTCCACGCCGCTGACGGCTTTTTCCAGGTTGTCGTAAACCTGCGCCGGCCAGTGTTCCACTCCCATGGGCAGCAAGGTTCTGGGCGCGAAAATGCGCACGGAAAGCCCCAGTGCCGCCATCAGCTTGATATTGGAGCGGGCGACCCGGCTGTGCGCCACGTCGCCCACGATGAGCAGGCTCTTGCCGGCCATATCCTGGCCCTGCGCCCGCCAGTGCCGCCGCAGGGAGAAAGCGTCCAGCAGAGCCTGGGTGGGGTGGGCGTGCCAGCCGTCGCCGGCGTTGACAATGGAACAATCCAGCCGTTCCGCCAGAAAGCGCGCCGCGCCGCTGGAAGAGTGGCGAATCACGATGACGTCCGGGCGCATGGCCTCGAGAGTGAGAGCGGTATCCTTGAGGCTTTCGCCCTTGTTCAGGCTGCTGCCGCTCTTGGCCAGGGAAAAGGTGTCGGCGGAAAGGCGTTTGCCGGCCATGTCGAAAGAAGTTTTGGTACGGGTGCTGTTTTCGGCGAAAAAGAGGATTATGCCTTTCCCGCGCAGCGTCGGCACCTTTTTGACCGGTCGGCTGTTCACTTCCTGGAACTGCTCGGCCGTATCCAGCAGATAGCCCACTTCCTGAACCGTGAGGTCGTCCACGTCCAGGAGGTCTTTGTGCGGCCAGATGAAGCTTTCCATATAGTTTGCCTGTAGCTCAAGTTATAAGTTTAGCTTAATTGCTAATTTGTAACATAAGGCGCCATGCCCTTCCAGTGCAAAATGACGCCGGGTAAAGGTTTGTGGGCGGCGTATAAATGCGCTATTGACGGGGCGCCGTCCTTGCACTACTGCAAGAAAATGCCCGCCAAGAAAAAATGCCTGCTGCACGCCAACTGCCAGGGCGAGCCCCTGCGCGAACTTTTACTGCTCTCCGCCCCCTTTGCCGCTGAATGCGATATAACCCATTACACCAACTACCTGCGCGAGGAAATTCCCGCCACGGTTCTGGCCGGCTGCGACCTTTTCCTCTACCAGCGCCTGGTGAGCAAATGGGAGGAATTGTCCTCTTCCGCCCTGCTCTCCCGCTTGAATGCGCGGGCCGAAAGACTGTGCCTGCCGAACATGTTTTTCAAAGGGCTGTGGCCGTTCTGGGTGAACGACGGCCCCATGGACTTCAGCGATGCGCTGCTGGAAAAACTCCTGGCCGCCGGTGCGGAAAAGCCGGAAATTTTAAAGCTTTACCTGCATGGCGACATCCGCCGGTTTGCAAACCTGGACCAGACGCTGGCCGACACTTTTCAACAGGAGGAAGAAAAGGAGCGGCTTTGCTGCGTCCGCACCCTGCCCTTGGTAAAGGAATTCTGGAAAAGCGAAATGCTCTTCCACACCTGCAACCACCCCGGCAAACGCCTGCTGGCCTTTGTGGCCGACTCGGTGCTGAAGCGCCTGGGCTACCCGCCCCTGCGTCCTGAAGATTTGGCCGGTTACCAGCCGGAATACGCCAATTTCGACCTGCCCTTCCACCCGGTCATGGCCGCGCACCACGGCCTCGGCTACGGCGGCACGGGGTACGAATTCAATGTGTTCGGGCGGCCCATGGATTTCGGGCGCTATGTTTCCCGCTACATAGAGGCCCGGCGCCAGGGCGTGCGGGGACCAGAGTTTCTGGCTTTCCTGCAATTGGTCTAGGGAAAGGCAGAGTAATGGTCTTTTTGCTCTCTGGCCGCGTCAGGCTCCTCCCGGGCGAAGCGCCGGTATGTCCTAATGGCGCTTCTTCAGCCCGGCTTTCGGGTGGGCCTTGTCGTATACTTCCACCAACTTGGCCATGTTCAGGTGAGTGTAGCGCTGGGTGGTGGACAGGCGGGCGTGCCCGAGCAGTTCCTGCACGCTGCGCAAATCCGCCCCGGCCTCCAGCAGGTGGGTGGCGAAAGAATGGCGCAGGGCGTGGGGAGAGACGGTTTGCGGCAGCCCGGCCCGGCGGCAGAGGCTTTCAATAATGCGCCCGGCCTGGCGGCGGTCCAGCCGCCCCCCCCGGCTGCCTATGAACAAAGCGTTTTCCCTCACCCCGGCCGCTTCCAGCACCAGAGCCCTTTTATCCAGCCAATGCCGCAGAGCTTCGCGCGAAGAATCAGAAAGCGGAGCCAGCCGCTGCTTGCTGCCTTTGCCCAACACCCGGATAACTCCGCCCTCCAGGTCCAGATGGCCAGTGTTCAGGCCGAGCGCCTCGGAAATGCGCAGGCCCGAGCCGTAAAGCAGTTCAGCCAGGGCCAGGTCGCGGCAAAACAGCGCTTCGGCCAGGGCCGGGTCCTGCGTTGAAGCGTGCGGAGGCGCCTCGGGCGCCCGTTGCCGAATTTCCGCTTTGGGTTGGTCCAGCAAGGCAAAAGTTTGGTCCACATTCAACAGGTTGGGGTGGCGTTTTTCCTGCTTGGGGTTGGAAATTCCGTCCGTGGGCGGAGTTTCCAACAGGCGCAGGCGGGCGCAAAAGCGGAAAAAGGCCCGCAATGCCGAAAGCCTGCGGGCAATGCTGCTCTTGCTCACGTTTTTGCGGTGCTGGTCGGCCAGGAACATTCTGACCTGCTGTTTGGTAATCGCGCCCGCTTCGGCCAGACCAACAGAGCCTGGGCCGCCTTCCGCCGTCAGAAGCTGTTCGAATTGCAACAGATCATTGGCATAGGCCTGCACGGTGGCCGGAGAATAGCCCTTTTCCATTTCCAGGTGGGCCAGGAACATTTCCAGCGTTTCCGGCAGGAGCGCGGCACCGGCCGGCAGATCGGGCGGAAGACTTTTTTTAGCCGACATTGTCAAAAGGATTGCTTCGGCGGTCCAGCACGTAGCTGCTTTTTACATCTTCCTTGGCCTTTTTCTTCAGGTTCATGGCAATTTGCGAAGCTTCGCCCACATGCTTGAGCTTGCCCTTGTGGTTGGCCACCACGGCAATGGATATGGCCATAATAGGGAAGGAACGCAGCACTCCCTGGCGATCCAGCGAAATGATGCCGCCTTTCAGGCGGTCTTCAAGGTCGTAGAACTGGGGCACGATACTGTCGAAAGCGATGATGATCTTTTTGCAGGCCTCTTCGGCCAAGTCTGCCGGCAAGGCGAAAATAAAGTCGTCGCCGCCGATGTGCCCGACAAAATAGTTTGTGGGCGAAACCTGGCGTAACGTGTTCAGAATGACGCGGGCCGTCATCATCAGCACTTCGTCGCCCCGGGCGAAGCCGTAGCGGTCGTTGAACGACTTGAAGAAATCCAGGTCGCAGTAGCCCATGGAGAATTCTTCCCGCCGGTCGATGCAGGCCTGCAGGTAATGGATGATGCTGGTGTTGCCGGGCAGCCGGGTGAGCGGGTTGGTATCCAGGCTGCGGCGCGAGCGTCGGATAACCAAATCCAGACGGGTTTTGAACTCTTCATCCGAGCCTGGAAGAATGAAGAAGTCGTCTATTTCCGCCACCTCTGCGCTGCGCGCCATGGCGTCGAACTCCTCCTGGGTCAGGCAGAGCATGAAGGGTATGTGGCGGTAGATATTTTCGCTCTTGACCATGCTGGCCAGTTGTACGCCGGACATTTCCTGCAAATTCATGGTGCAGAGCAGGATGTCGGGCAGGGAACCCAGGATGCTGTGCACGGTTTCCGAGGCTTTTTCAAACACTTTCCAGGAGTCGGCCTGTTTCGGCCAAAAACCGAGAACTCGTTCCTTGAACGCCTCGTCGTTGCTTAAAATGACACCGTTGAATTGCAGGTTTTCCATTTATAAAACCATTCTTATCGGGTGGTTTTCAAAAGCAGCCGCAAATTGTCAGTCTATTTGTTATGAAACACTCAAATTGGCGCTGTTTGAATAAAGTTCAATCAGTTTTTCGAGAACAATCTCAATCTTGTCGTGGTTCAGGCCGAGCAGGCGCAGGGCTTTGGGGTCGAGCGGCGAAACATTGTCGTCGCCGCCGGAGCCGCATTCGAAGAGCCTGGCCATAAAGTCGGCCATGTGCACCACTGCCGCCGCTTCCGGGTGGAATTTCGCGTCCAGGGGCGAGTGATGGTGCGACATGGACTCCTTGAGGACCAGAGGGAGGTTCCAGTGTTCGCACAACCAAGCGTTGATCTTGTTGTGGCCGAAGCCCAGAATGCGGGTTTCCGCCTCAATGAACATCAGATCTTCATCTTTGACAAGCTTGTCGATTTCTTCCCGGGCTTCCGGTATCTGGGTGCTGCACACCACTTTGCCGGTGTCGTGCAAGAGTCCCATGATGGAATATTCTTCCGGCTGCGCGAGTTCCGCCACTTTGGCGATCTCCACGGCGGCCAGCGAACAGGCCAGGCTGTGCTTCCAGAGGGCCAGCAGCTTTTTGTTGGACAAATCGAACACGGAGGAAGAAATAATCAACCCGCGGATAACGTTGATGCCGAGCAGGACCAGGGCGTTTTTGACCGTGGAAATACGGCCGGGGAAGCCGTAAATGGGCGAATTGACCATTTTCAGGACTTTAACGGCCAGAGTCTGATCCCGTTCGATAACGGTCGCGACTCTGTCGGTGGAGATATTGCCAGATTCCATAAGCCGGGAAATTTCATGCACCGCGTCGGGCAGAGCCGGCAGATTTTTGGCGTCTATGAGGCGGCCTTTGTATTTGGTGGCCAGTTCCTGGGACATTCCGGGAGTGCTCATGATTCAACCTGCGCAGGGGGTTGGGAGTTCGTTTGCTCGTCTTCCGGCCATTGCTCGCCAATACGTTTTTCCAGGTATTGGGCAATCATGTTGCGCAGCACCCACATGAGCGGGTTCTGCTTGTACCTGCGGAACAGATGGTCCAGGCGATCGCGCAGAGCCGTAAGGTCCAGGCCGTCTTCCTCAATACCCGCCAGCGGGTTCCCTTCCACGGTAATATGGGTTATGCCAGAGCCCCGCAGGCGGTCCAGCATGGCCTCTGTCAGTTTGAGCCCGGCCCCGGCCAGCACCATACCGCCTTCGCGCGTGACCGGCTTGGCCAGGGTCATGGTGATATTTGCCCTGTCTATGGGGATATTCTGCAAGGACGCTTCCTCCCACTGAATTATGAATTGCAGTATCGTTAGTGGCAACACAAGACCACCGTTGTGAAATTTTCAGGTTTCGACCGCATGTTCCGCCAAATACATCATACCCGGCAAATGTCGGGCCAGACCCTTCAGCTCCAGCATCAAGAGGGCTCCGCTCACCCGCGAGACCGGCAGTCCCGTTCGAGAGGATATCTCGTCAATAAGACGCGGCCCCTCGCCGGCCAGAGCCCGGAGAACCACTTTCTCGTCGTCATTTAAATCAGCCTGGTCTGAACAGACTGGATTCGGGCCAGCCGGGCTCACTCCATCAGGGAGGGCAGGCCGCAAATTGTTACGTTCCGCCGCTTTCGGTCTGGTAACCCTGTTACCGCTTTTTTTTGTTTTATCCTTTTTATCTTCATTCGTCCAAGGAAGAATGACGGTAGAAACGGGTTTAGTCTTCAATGCGCCGTTCGCGCCGCTCGACGGTTTTTCCTCTATTTCCCGCAGCAAAACCGGGGCAAGCTCCAGCAAAATGTCCTCGGCCGAAAAAACCGGCCTGGCGCCGCGCCGAATGAGCTCCCGGCAGCCTTCCGAGGTTGCGGCCAACGTACTGCCCGGCACGGCGAAAACCTCCCGGTTTTGTTCCAGGGCGTGCCTGGCCGTAATCAGTGTGCCGCTGCGCAGCGCCGCTTCCACCACCAGCACGCCTTTGGCCAGCCCGCTGATAATCCGGTTGCGGATCGGAAAATGCGCCGGCAGGGGGTTGGTGCCGGGAGTAAATTCGGAAAGCAGGAGCCCTTTTTCCGCCATTACGCGGTAAAGGTCGATATTATCGCTGGGGTAAGGCACATCAATGCCCGAGCCTAGCACCGCGATGGAGGAACCCACCCCCTCCAGCCCGGCAATGTGCACTACCCGGTCGATACCACGGGCCAGGCCGGAAATGCAGGTGATGCCGGCCTGGCTGAGCTCGCGCGCTATTTTGGCGGCCACGGCCATGCCTTCGTCCGTGCAGTCACGCGCCCCGACCACGGCCAGAGAACTGTTGTTCAGCAGGCTGACATCGCCCAGGTAATATAAAACGAGCGGAGCGTCGCAGAGTTCCTTGAGTTTTTCCGGGTACAGCGGATCGGTATGGAGCAAAATGTCGGCCGGGCTGTCCTTGATTTTTTCCCAGGCTTCCCGGGCTCCCTGGCGCCAGCTTTCACGGGTGAAGGTTTCCACGACCGGCTCCCGCAGGCCCAGCCCGGCCTCGCGCCAACGCCCGGCCGCCTGCACGGCCCGGTAAGGCGAGCCGAAAAAGTCGCATAATTTCTTGCGGCTGTTGGCGCCCAGGCCGGCCGTATGCTGCAAGGCAAGGCAGGCCCAGAGTTCTGTTCTCTGCGAGTCGTCAAGTTGTGCGAAATTCAAAGCGCGCCAACCGTATGTTCAATTTTGGGGTAGCCGCCCCAGCGCTGTCCAGGCCAGGCCGGCCGGCTGCGACTTGGGGTAAAGTTCCACCAGTTGCTGCAGATAAAAGCGCGCGTTCCGCGTGTCCGCCAGGCGTTCGTAGGAGTAACCGGCCTTGAGGAGCGCGGCCGCCGCCTTGTCGTGCTGCGGGTATTGGGCCACCACGCTCTGGAAGGAGAGAATGGCCTCGCTGTAACGCCGCTGGGAATAAAAGCACTCGCCCAACCAGTAGGCAGCATTGGGGGCCATGGAACTGGCCGGGTACTGGCGCAGGAAATCCGTAAACAGTTTTTCCGCCTCCTGGTTCCGGCCGGCATTCAGGGTGGTCAGGGCCTGATCGTAAGCCCGGCGCTCCGGTCCCGGGCTTGCGGCCAGGGCGGCCTGGCCGGTATTTTGCGAACTCCCGGCGGAAGTTTTTACCGTGGTGGCGACGACGGGCTCCTGCGGCTTTGCCGCCGCGCCGGCAGAGGACGGACGGGAAGGCGGGCTGCCGGCCGCCGGAGCGACCTTGCCGCCGCGCGTTTTCTTGAGGGCGTTTATTTCAGCGGTTTGTTGATCAACCAGGTTTTCGATAAGGGAGAGGCGGATCTCCTGCACTTCCTGCGTGGCTTGCAGGTCTTCCAGCGAGGCGCGCAGTTCGGTTTCAGTGCGGGAGCCGGAGCAGGCGGCAATAGGCAGGCAAAGGCATATCGCCAGAAAGCTCCGTTTCATCACCTGGGTAAACTGCATGAAGTGTCCTTGTCTGCTTTGGCGGCCGTGTCTGGCGGATAACAACGGCGCCGGGTACGGGGCACGGGTAAAGATAGGCAAAATATAGAGCAGTACATAGATTTTTTCAAGAAATATAACTTGATTCATTTCAAGTAGTAAATACTCCATAAAGCGCCTTTTGATCCTTGCACTATGAGATCAAAGCATATAAAAAGCTTGTGAATAAACGACGCGGGGATGAAATTCACATGGATTTACTGGCCGGTTTGAGCAACTTCTGGGTAAAACCGCCTCTGGTGGCTCTTATTATATTTCTAATGTCCGGCTGGGTGTTTTGCCCGCTCCTGGCCCTGTGGGCCAGGCTGGCCGAAGCCTCGAGCCGCAGGGTTTTCTATAACAACCTGGCGCGGCAAATCTGCCAGGCCGCCTTGGCCGCCGCCGTTCCCACCCTGCTCGGCCTGGGCGCGTTGGCCGCCTGGCAGCTTTCCAAAGGCGCCGCCGCTCCGTTTGCCGCCAATATTTCCGCCCTGCCCGGCTTGGCCCTGTTTGCCGCTTTTTTCCTGTTGCAACTGGCCGCCCTGCTCAGTTGGAAGAATTTGCGCCAAGCGGCTCCGCTGCAACTCCTCCTGCTTGCCCTTACAGCCCTCGCCGCTCTCGGCGCCGTTGTCCTGTTGTTTTCCTCGCTCCTTTCCCCGCTATGCGGAGCCGGGCTGGATCTCGCCCAGGCAGCGGCCCGTTATTCTCTGTTCAACGTCGATTATAGCGCGGCTTGGGCCTTTGCCGGGTCTCTGGGGCTGATCGGCCTTACCCTGGCCGCCGTCTGGTCGGTCTGCTGGCTGTTCTTTCGGCGCAACCGCGACGATTTCGGACGTGATTATTACAACTTCGCGGCCGGCCGGGGGTGCGCCCTGGCTTTTACGGCCGGAGCGGCTTCGTTGCTTGCGTACGCCGCTTTACTGGTCCTGGCGCAGCCCGGCTGTTTTTCCGCCGCCTTGCCGGCGGGCGAATTGTCCTTTGCCCCTCTCGTCCCTCTTGCTCCCCTTGCCGTAATCGCGCTGCATGTAGTATGTTGCATATTGTGGTTTTCGGCGGCGCGCGCCGCCTCCCCTTTGCGCCACAAGGCCGCGCTGTGGCTTTCACTGCTCTTGTGGACCGGGGCGCTGGCTCTGGCCTGCCAAGTCGCACATAGCTATTACCTCGCGTCAATAGCTCAAAAAATCTGAACTAAGGTAAATTTATGCGCGCTAAAATA
This sequence comes from Deltaproteobacteria bacterium, assembly GCA_031264465.1. Lineage (GTDB taxonomy): Bacteria > Desulfobacterota > Desulfovibrionia > Desulfovibrionales > Desulfovibrionaceae > WRHT01. Next base: position 18,031 of record JAISDX010000060.1, read on the forward strand.
AAAGCTCCGGGAAAGAAACTCTTCAACACGGCCATCGATTCGCTCGGGCCGGCCAAGATACCGACCAAGCTCCCCTATCATACCCTGCCGCTCGACGCCTCGGTCACTTTCCACCTGGACAGCGAAAATTTCGAAGACCTTTACGACCAGAACGCCGTGCCGGTCAGCTTTGAGCTGGGTGGGCCGCGCGAGAATCTTTACTTCGACTCCTCCAAGGCCAAATGCGCCATAGTGACCTGCGGCGGCCTGTGCCCCGGCATCAACGACGTGATCCGAGCCATTGTCATGGAAGCCACGCACAACTACCGGGTGCCGGCCATTTTGGGCATCCAGTACGGGCTGGAAGGCTTTATCCCGTCTTTCAACCATGACGTGCGCGAACTCAGCCCGGAGCGGGTTTCCGACATTCACCTTTTCGGCGGCACCATCCTGGGCACCTCGCGCGGGCCGCAAAGCGCCGAGGAAATCGTGGACGCCCTGGAGCGCATGAACATCAGCGCCCTGTTCATGATTGGCGGCGACGGCACCATGAAGGCCACCTCCAAGGTGGTGGCCGAGGTAACCAAACGCGGCAACAAAATTTCCGTTATCGGCATTCCCAAGACCATTGACAACGACATCAACTTCATCAGCCAGTCTTTCGGCTTTGAAACCGCCGTATTCAAGGCCACAGAGGCCATTCAATGCGCGCATACCGAAGCCCTCGGCGCCAATAACGGCATTGGCCTGGTCAAACTGATGGGGCGCGAGTCCGGCTTTATTGCCGCCCACGCCACCATGGCTTCCAAGGAAGTCAATTTTGTGTTGGTGCCGGAGGTGGAATTCCGGCTCGACGGCGAGGGAGGGGTTTTGCCGGCCCTGTACCAGCGCCTCAAAGACCGCAGCCATGCAGTGGTGGTGCTGGCCGAAGGAGCCGGACAGCATCTTTTGACTTCCACCGGTAAACTGGACGCCTCCGGCAACCCCATCCTGGGCGACATCGCCACCCTGCTGCGCGACGAAATCGCGTCTTACCTGAAGGCCAAGGACATGCCGCACACCATCAAGTACATCGACCCCAGCTACATTATTCGCTCGGTGCCGGCCAACGCCAACGACAAAGTCTATTGCGGCCTTCTGGGACAGAACGCCGTACACGCGGCCATGGCCGGCAAGACCGACATGGTGGTGGCCAAGCTCATGGACCGCTACGTACACATCCCACTGGACCTGGTCACGCAAAAGCGCCGCAAGTTGGACGTCCGCTCCGGCTACTGGAGCAGCGTGCTGGAATCCACCGGGCAAAGCGACCTTTACGGCATGATCCCGGGCAAGAACCAGGGCAACTGAGGCCCGGCCCCAAGACACCGATTCAACTACAGTGCTTGAACAAATCAAAGCTTCGGCCGGCTCCGGCAAAACCTATACCCTGACCCGGCGCTTCCTGCTCCTGCTTTCGGAAATGAGCCGCCAGCCGGAAGATTATGACATCTGCCCGGCCTGCCGCCCGCCCGGGCCGGCCGTAGCGGCGGTTCCGTCCATCCGGCGCGGCCTTTTTTCCGAAATCCTGGCCATGACCTTCACCAACAAGGCCGCAGCCGAAATGAAATCGCGCATTATCGAATCCCTCAAAAAATGCGCTCTCGGGCTGGAGCCGGAAGAAACAAGCATTTTCGCCGCGCCGGAAGCGCACGTCTGGCTGAATGTGATTCTGCGCCGCTACGACGCCCTGAACATCCGCACCATTGACAGCCTGCTGGCCATGCTCACCCGCATTTCCGCCGGCAAGCTGGGCATCCCGCCGGATTTTGAAATCAGCTTTGACGACGCGGCCTACCTGGACCCTTTGTATGACGAACTGCTGGACAAAGCCGCTGAAGGCGCGGCCAAGGGCGATGCCGAAATTGTCGGCCTGCTGGAAAAAAGCGCTTTTTCCTTGAGCGTTTCCCGGCAGTCGCGCGGCTTTACGGTACGCGACCTGCGGGCGCACATTCTGGGCGCGCTCCAGACCATGCAGGAGCAGAGCGAAGCCGGCTCCTCCAGCGCCACCGGGCTGCCGGCCGATCTTCCCTGCGCGGACGAGGGCGCGCTGTATGCCCACCTGGGCGATGCCGCCGCCAAACTTAACCAGAACGCGGAAATAATGGCGGCCATGCTGGAAAAGTACAGCCTTGCCCCGCTGGAAAATTTCCGGGCCGTGCTGGAATCGTACCAAACTTACGCGCCGGGCGGAGAGTTGCCGAATTATTCCCGCTACCTGGACAAAAGAGGCCTGGAGGAATGCCTGCGTAAAAAAGACCGGGACGCGGTCACAGAGCCCCTGCAGGCGGCCTTTAGCGGCTTTCTGGCCGTGGTCAAACACGAGCGAGGCCGGGTGCAATTTTACAAGTCCGCCCTCAAAATCCTGCCTGTCACCAAGCTGGCCTGCCTGCTCCTGCCGGGACTGAACAAACTGCGCTCGGCTTCCGGCACCCTGACCGGCTCCATGCTGCCGGCCCTGGCCAGGGAAGCGCTGGGCGGCGATGACGGGGTTTCCGAGGCTTGCTGCCGCCTGGGCTCCCGCCTCACCCATCTTTTGATTGACGAATTTCAGGATACCAGCCGGGCCCAATGGCAGGCCATTGAACCCCTGGCCCTAGAATGCCTTTCCCGTGGCGGTTCCCTGCGCTATGTCGGCGACGTCAAGCAGGCCATTTACAGCTGGCGCGGCGGCGATTCCTCGCTGTTTGACGAGATAGCCCACCTGCCGGAGCTGCGGGCCGTGAACCCCCACCCCCGGCTCACCGCGCTGCAATTCAACTGGCGTAGCGCTCCCCAACTGGTGGAGTTCAACAACCGCTTTTTTTCGCGCCTGGAAGAACCGGGCTTTGCCCGGAGCCTGGCGGACATCCTGCTGCCCAAGGCTCCGCCGGCCGTGCAGGAACGCGCCGCTGGCACCCTGGCCCGGACTTTTTCCGGCACAAACCAGGCGATGCCTGAACAGCGCGCAGTTCAAGCTGTTCAGGCCGCTTCAGGAACCGCTCAGGGCTTTGTCGGCATCCAAAAAGTGGAAGGCGAGCGTCTGGAAGACTTCAAGAAAAATTTAAAGTTAAAGTTTAAAGTCTTGCTCGAGGATAGCCTGTTGCCGCGCAGATGCCCGGGCGAGATTGCGGTTTTGGTCCGTTCCGGCAAAGAGGCCGAGGACGTGACCGCTTGGCTGGGCGAGCTCGGAGTGGGCGCGGTTACGGAACACAGCTTCAAGTTGGCGGATAACCCGCTGATCCAGCGCTTGGTCTCTTTTTTGCGCTTCATCGACTACCCGGCCGACGACCTGAATTTCTGGAATTTTATCAGCGGACCCGAGTGCTTCAGCCGCGTTGCCGGCCTGGGAACGGCCGAACTGGAAACATGGCTGGCCGGCCTCAGGCTGGAACAGTTGCAAGGCACGGCAAGCGGCGGCCCGCTTTACGGCTTTTTCCGGCGCGATTTTCCGGAGCTGTGGGACAGCCTGCTGGCGCCTTTTTACGGCCAGTCCGGCCTGATGAGCGCCTACGACCTGATGAGCGAGCTCTATAACCGCTACCGGCTGACCGCGCTTTTGCCGGGGCAGGATCTGTACCTGCGTTGCTTTCTGGAGCTTTTGTACAACGCCGGCCGGCAAGGTCAGGCCTCGCCCGCCGCCTTTCTGGATTTTTGGGAAGAAAAAGGAAACGGGGAAAAAATACCCCGCCCGGAAACGCCGAATTCGGTTAACATAATGACCCTGCACAAAGCCAAGGGGCTGGAATTTCCGGTGGTGGTCATTCCTTTCCATCGCTTCAGCGAGTCAAATGCCAGGGAACTGACCATGTGCCGCTTTGAAGGCCAAACCTGGCTGGTGGAAGAAAACGAATCGCTTGGCGAAGCTTTCTTCGCCGCCCAAAGCAGCGCGGCCCTGGAAAAACTGCACCTGCTGTACGTGGGTTGGACCAGGGCGGCGGAGGAAATGCACTTGTTCGTGGGCGGGAGCGAACTGGACCTGCGGCGCGGCATGCCCAGGGCTCTGGAACTGCTCCTGAACGATTATGAATTTGACGAGGACGGCTACTACAGCGCTGGTTCACTCGCGCCCGCCGCGCCTTCTTCTTCCCGGCTGCCGGATCCGACGGATTTGAAAGACAGCCCGGCAAGCGCCCCCCCCGCTCTTTCCGCTCTCCCGCTTTTGCTTGATGCCGCCACGGCGTCAAACAGCAGCGCCAGCGGCCGCTCCCTTGAGCTGCCGGCGGACTGGCGCCCCATGGATTGGCTGCCGCGCTTGAAAATTTTCCGCAACCCGGTGCCGGAAGCCGTATACGACGAGCGGGCGCGCGGCACTCTGTTCCACAACTGCCTGGAAAATCTTTCCAGCCTTGAGGCCTCACCCGAAAACATCGCACAAGCCGTGGAGCGGGCCTTGCACGGCTTCCCCCTGCCCCTGGACAACCTGGACCAGGCCAGGCAGGAAGCCGTTCGGGCGCTGCAATGGTTCTGCGCCCTGCCCGAGGCACCGCGCTGGTTGCGCGAAGGGCGGCGCGAGCAAAGCATCCTGGACGAAAACGGACAGTTGCACCGCATGGACATGCTGGTGAAGGACGGCGAGAACCTTTTGGTGCTGGAATACAAGACCGGCCGGTCCAGTCCCGAACACCTGGAGCAGATTCGCCGCTACCTGGAACTGCTGGACAGGGGGAGCGGCGCCGCCAGCCCGGGCCGATTGGGCAAACAGACGCCGCGCGGACTTCTGATTTATCTGGACGAACGGCGCACCCAAGAAGTTCGGCTTGAGCCGGCCACACCGGAGGCCAGCCGATGAGCGCTTTCGGCTTCTCCGCAGCCGCAACGGCTGGAAGGCCTCGCCCTTTTAGCCTGATCCCCTGGCAGCGCAATTTTCTTTCCAGCTTGCTGGACTTGGCCCTGGCCGACAGCGCGGGCCTGGGCCTGCCGTTGGGCGAGGCGCTTTTTATTTTCCCGCACGCCCGCCCGGCCCGTTATCTGGAGCGGCTGATCAACCTGGATTCACGCCTGGCAAAACCCTGTTTGTTGCCGGAAATGCTGCCGGTGCGCCAACTGTTTGAAAAATTGCGCGGCGAGTTTCTCCCCCCGGCCGTGAATATCGGGCGCCTGGACCAAATCGGCCTGTTGCTGGAGTGCGTGCGGGCCGAGCAAAGGGAAAACAGCGGCGATTTTTCCGCCCTGCCCACTGCCGACGTCAAGTTGTTTTTCCCTTGGGGAGCCCGGCTGGCCAACCTGTTTGAAGACTGTTTCACCCACGGCGTGCAGCCGCTCAACTTCCTCCATCTGGACGAAGAACTCAGCGCATACGCCGCCTTGCTCCTGAGCCGGCTGGGCAACCTGCACCGGCGCTACCTGGAAGCTCTGGCCGACCGTAACTGGACAACCAGCGGGCTGACCGCCTTCCATGTGGCGGATAAAATCCGGCAACTGCCGCCGGGCGGGGATATCGGCGCCCTGTTCAGCCCCGGCCGGCCGGTATATCTGGCCGGTTTTTACAGCCTTAACGGCAGCGAGGATATTTTGTTCCGCCACCTCTGGGAGGAACGGCAGGCGCGGGTGGTCGTACATGCGGACGCCGCCCTGCTAGAGGGCGGGGCGCACTGGAGTTGCGCCGCCCTGGAGAAATGGCGCGGGAGCTGGAGCGCACGCTGGGACTGCGCGCCTGCGGCGGAGCCGCCGGCCGGGCGGCCGGCAATCAAATACTACAGCGGCTACGACCTGCACTCGCAACTGAAGGCCATGCAAACGGCCCAAGCCCTCCAAGCCGGCGAGGGATCTGAGGAAGCAAGCAGCGCCGTGATCCTGCCGGACACCGAACTGCTCCTGCCGGTGCTGCACCATGTGCAGAACAAGGACCTCAACATCTCCATGGGTTATCCGCTGGATAAAAGCGCCCTTAACCAGCTCTTGGACAACATTCTGAAGCTGCAGGAGAACCGTCGGCCCGGCGGCTATTACTGGAAAGACTGCGTCCGGCTGATTCGTCACCCTTATATTAAAATGCTTGCCCCTGAAGCGGCGGCCACGGTCAGGCCAGCCGGCGCCGTCGACATGGCCTGGCGCGCCTTTTTGCACAGCCTGGAAAAAACTCTGCGCGACGCCAACCGGCGCTATCTCGATTTCCCGGCTCTGATGCGCCAAGCCTTCCTGAGCCGCGAGGCCGATGCCGCCGACGCCGCCAACCTGGAAAAACTTCTTGCGGAGTTCAGCGCCGTCTGCATTGCAGCCTGGCAAGGCTTAAGCAGCATCGGCGAACTGGCTGCCGCGCTGGAGCGCTTGTGCTCCTTTCTGGCCGCATATGGCGAGGCTCTCTGGCCGCGTTTCCCCATTGACGCCGAGTGCCTGTACAGGTTTCGCCAGTGTCTGGGGCCGGAACTGCGCTTTTCGGCCCTGCGCGGGGAAAAGCTGCCCCCGGAAACACTGTTCGCCATCCTGCGCGGCCTGGTACGGGAAGAACGTGTTCCTTTCGAGGCCTACCCGCTAACGGCCGCCCAGATCATGGGGCTGCTGGAATCGCGTCTGCTCAGCTTTGACAGGGTGTTCATCCTGGGAGCCAGCGACGATGCTTTGCCCGGCGGAGCGCAGCACGACCCGTTGCTGCCCGACGGATTGCGCCGGGAAATCGGCCTGCCGGATATCTTTCGCAAGCAGCGCATGACCGCTTATTATTTCTTCCGACTGCTGGCTGGGGCCGGGGAAGTGCATATTTTCTGGGAAAAAGGCGCCGAAGGCGGCTTGTTCGATTCCAAAAAGCAGCGCAGCCGTTTTGTGGAAGAACTGCTCTGGCAGGAAGAGCAGCGGCGCGGGCGGCTGCTCGAATTTGGCAATAACGACGGCAGCTCTCCCCTGCGGCAGTTGGGGAGTGAACTGAATACGCCCGTCTTGGCCTTCAGGACTCCATCTCCGTCCATTGCCGGCCTGAACAGGCAGGCATTGCATCACAAGTTCTCTATGACCGGCCCGGCCGGCAAGAGCATTTCCGCCGGGAAAATGAACGCGTTTCTCACTTGCCCCCTGGCTTTTTATTACCGCGAACTAGCCGCCCTGCAGCCGGTGCGGGATATCGTAGACGGCGAAGATCCGGCCGAAACCGGCGAATTTTTGCACGAAGTTTTTTACGGCCATTATTCACCCAAGCTGGGGGCCGCCCTCCGCAAAAACGAACAGAGCCGTACGGAGTTGATCAACGGCTTCAGGCGGCAACTGGCCGAAAGCCGGATTGGGGAGAGCTTTCCGCAGGACGCGCTGGCCGGTTTACGCGCCCTGGCCCAGCTGCGCCTGGGTCGCTATTTGAATGAACAGCCGGAACTGACTAGGGTAGTCGCCCTGGAAACTTCGGCCAGGGCCGAATTGGATTTGCCAGATGGCCAGCCGGACGGACGGGCGGGCGGGCGGCGCTTCGCGCTGGTGGGACGTCTGGACCGCATTGACGAACGCCTTTTTCCCGGCTCTGAAACCGTGCTCGTCGAGCATGGCAAACTGGCCGGAGAATTCGTGCCGGAAGCAAGCGCCGACAAAACCGGCCTGGTCATTCTGGATTACAAGAGCGGCCGGATTTCGCCGCCACCACCCGGCTTCTGGAGTTCTTCCGCCAGGTGGCAAGCCATTTTCCAGGCTCTGGCAGAGCCGGAGCGGGAACATGGCGAACTTCTGGCGGCTCTGTCCGAAGACTTGAACGGGAACGTCCAACTGCCCTTTTACCTGCATCTTTTGCGGCACGGCCGGCTGGACCCGGAAACGGGAGAAATTGCGCCGGAGCTGGCAAGCACCCGAGCTGTACGCAATGCGGCCTGGGTGGACCTGGGCGGCGATGGCAAGGAACGCATGCTGCTGCCGGACGATTTGACCGAGGCAGCGCTCGAGGAAGTTCTGGATCGCAAGATTCCGGCCCTGCTGGCCTTGTTGCTGAATGAAATGTCGACGGCCTCCTTCACGGCGCGCCCTGGCAAGCACTGCGCCTATTGCGCTTATGCCGGGCTCTGCCGGGTAGCCGGATAGTTCTTACTCACGTCCGAAATTATCTTCAAACCTGACGATATCGTCCTCGCCCAGGTATGGCCCGGCCTGTATTTCGATGATTTCCAGAGGGAGATGATCCGGGTTGCTCAAGCGGTGCTTGGTGCCGAAAGGTATGTAGAGCGAAGTGTTGGCGAGCATTATTTTTTCTTCTTCGCCCAGTCTGACTTTGGCCCGGCCGCTCACCACCACCCAGTGCTCGGCGCGGTGATTATGCAGTTGGAGAGACAGGGCGGCCCCGGGTTTCACAATAATGCGTTTCACCTGGAAAGTGGCTCCCAAAGCCAGCGTTTCGTAAGACCCCCACGGCCGGAACACCTTGAGATGCCGGTCGGTTTCCGGGCGATGGGCGGCCTTGAGGCTCTCCAGGAGCGTCTTGACTTCCTGCCCTCTGCCTTTTGGCATGACCAGCACGGCGTCGGAAGTTTCCACCACCATCATGTCCTTCAGCCCGATGCCGGCCACCAGGCGGGAAGTGGAATGCAGGTAGGAATTTTCGCTGTCGCGCGCCAGTACGTCGCCGATTTTGCAATTACCGGCCGCGTCGTGCTCGGCAGCCGCATCAAAAGACTCCCAGGAACCGAGGTCGTCCCACTTGGCCTTGAGCGGCGTGACGCAGGCTTTATCGGTGTGCTCCATCACCGCGTAGTCCAGCGAAATCGCAGGGCTGCGGCCAAAGGCTTCCGCATCCAGGCGAATAAAGTCCAGGTCCTGCCGACGGTTTTTCCAGGCTTCGGCCGCCGCCGCGTGCGCCTCGGGCGCGAAGCGCTCCAGTTCGGCCAGAATGGTCGAAGCGCGAAACATAAACATGCCGCTGTTCCAGAAACAATTGCCGCCCTGCAAAAGCTCCACGGCTTTATCCAGGCTTGGTTTTTCCACAAACCGCTCAATCTGGAAAACATCCGGCTCGAGTTCCAGCCCACTGATGATGTAGCCATAGCCGGTAGCCGGCTCAAGCGGTTTCACCCCGAAAGTGACGATCCTGCCGCTTTCCGCCGCCCGCGCGGCGCGCCGGACGGCGGCTTCAAACTCGGCGTAGGGCTCGATGTGATGATCCGAAGCCAGGACCAGCAGCAAGGGGTCGGCGTGTTCATCCAAGGCGGCGAAAGCGGCGGCGGCCACGGCCGGAGCGGTGTTTCTGCCTTCCTGTTCCAGAAGGATGCGCGCCTTGTCCAGGTCCAGCCTATGCAACAGTTCGGCCGCCAAAAAGCGGTGCCCGTTATTGCACACTACCAGCGGAGCGAGCCTCCCCGGCAGACGCGCGGCGCGCTTGAGCGTGGCTTCAAACAACGTGCTGCCGCCCATATCGACAAATTGCTTCGGGTAAAGGTTGCGTGAAAGGGGCCAAAGGCGCGAGCCGCTGCCGCCGCTAAGAATGATTGGCTGAATGGCTGGTTTTGCCTCTGGCATCTAGCCCCCTGAGTTGGTTGTAATTAGTTCGGAAATTGCCGCGGTTTTGTCACGCAGCAAGTTAACGTCTCCCCGCGCCTCCACGTTTAGGCGCAGGAGCGGTTCGGTATTGGACGAGCGCAGGTTGAAACGCCAGGCCCCGCAGTCGGCGGACAGCCCGTCGATATAATTAAAGTTTTTAATTTCTCCGGCAAAGCGCGTCTGCACGCTGGAGCGTATTTCATCGGCCGGCTGTTGCTCCGCAAGCGTAAAATTGATTTCCCCGCTGCAGGGGTAAGCCTTGATACGTTCCGCCACCAGGACATCCAGAGGTTTGCGCTCTTCGGCCAAAATATTCAGCAGCAAAATCCAGGGCAGCATACCGCTGTCGCAGCAGTGGAAGTCTTTGAAATAATGATGGGCGCTCATCTCGCCGCCGTAGACCGCGCCAGCGCGCCGCATGCGCTCCTTCATGAAGGCGTGGCCGGTTTTGCCTTCCAGCGGTATGCCGCCGGCCTGCCGTACCTGTTCGATGGTGTTCCACATGAGCCTGGTATCGTGAATAATCCGCCCGCCAGGGCATTGTCGCAGTATTTTGCGGGCGAACAGGCCGATCAGGTAGTAGCTTTCAATAAATTTGGCGTCCGCCCCGTAAAAAAAACAGCGGTCAAAATCACCGTCCCAGGCCAACCCCAGGTCGGCTCCGGATTTGCGCACGGCGTTTGCCGTGTCCGCCCGGCGTTCCGGCAGAAGCGGGTTGGGCACGCCGCTCGGAAAACCGCCGTCCGGCTGGCTGTTGACGAGAACAAAATCACCGCAAAGCTGCGGCAGCAGTTCGTCCAGCACCAAGTCGGCACAACCGTTGCCTGGGTTCATGACAATTTTAAGCGGGTGCTCGCGCGCCCGTTCGTCCTGGCAGGAAAGCAAAAAATCGACGTATTCGTCGCGATAGGAAGTATGGTGAAGCCTGCCCTTCCGCCCGGCTTTCGCCGTTTGAAAATCACGCCGGAGAATGCGGTCGCGCAGGGCGAACAGCCCGGAGTCGGCGCTCAGGGGCGCCGCGTCGGCCAACACCATTTTCAGGCCGTTGTATTCGGGCGGATTGTGGCTGGCCGTAAGCATCACCCCGAGCGAAAACCCGTGCCGGGCCGTGGCGAAATATATTTCCTCGGTGCCGCAGATTCCGATGTCGGTAACGTCAACGCCGGCATCCCGCAAAGAGTCGCTCAGGGCGCTAGCCAGCTCCACCCCGGAAGGGCGCACGTCACGCCCGAGCACCACGCCGCCGCCCAAGTCGAGCTGGGCGGCCAACGCCTGACCCAGAGCCGCGCAAAGCCCGGTATCCAGCTCCTCCGGCACTCTGCCCCTGATATCGTAGGCTTTGAAACAGGATAAAACACCTTGCTCGTCCATAGCTGCTCAAAAACCGCCTTTGGGGGCTGCCCTAATGCGCCTGGGCGGGTTCCCCGATGCTGCCGCCGGTCGCCTTGAGGGTTAGATAAAGCTGAAACGGCTCGGACACTGAATGAAACAGGGAGCCATCCGTATCCACCAGGGCCAGTTGCAGCACTTCATCCATGCTCGAGACCAGCCGGACGTCCAGGTTTTTCAGGATGGCTTCCGGCACTTCCTTCAGGTCTTTGGCATTTTCTTCCGGCACCAGCACAGTGCGCATCAACCCGCGGTTGGCGGCCAGGAGCTTTTCACGCAGCCCGCCGATGGGCATCACCCGGCCGCGCAGGGTAATTTCGCCGGTCATGGCGATATCGTTACGCACCGGCAACCCGAGCAGGGCCGAGGCCATGGAGGTGGCCAGGGTTATACCGGCCGAAGGTCCGTCCTTGGGAGTGGCTCCGTCCGGCACATGGATATGAATATCCACGTCCTTGTGAAAGTCGGGCCGGAGACCCAGCATGGCGGAACGCGAACGCACATAGGAAAGCGCGGCTTTGGCCGACTCGGTCATCACATCGCCAAGCTTGCCGGTGATGTTCACTTTTCCGCTCCCCGGCATGATGGCGGTTTCCACCAGCAGGAGGTCGCCGCCGAAGTCGGTGTAGGCCAGACCGGCGCACACGCCGATTTGATGCGCGTCTTCCCGCTCGCCGAATTTGAAGCGTTTTATTCCCAGGAGCTTGGGCAGGCTTTGTACACCGACCGTAACCTGTTCGTCCAGGCGGCCCTTTTCCACCAGTTGCATGGCCGATTTCCGGCAGATGGTGGCGATGCTGCGCTCCAGGCCGCGCACCCCGGCTTCGCGGGTGTAGCTGCGAATAACTTCCGTCACCGCGTTGTCCGAAATACTCAAGTTTTTCGGCTTGAGGCCGTTTTCCTCAATTTGCTTGGGAATCAGGAAGCCACGGGCGATGTGCCGCTTTTCCGTCTCCAGGTAGCCGGGCAGGCGGATAATTTCCATGCGGTCCTGCAACGGACCGGGGATGGAGTGCAGGCTGTTGGCCGTGGTAATGAAAAACACCTTGGAAAGGTCGTAATCCAGGTCCAGGTAGTGATCGTTGAACGTGGCGTTCTGTTCCGGGTCCAGCACCTCCAGCAGGGCGGAGGAAGGGTCGCCGCGGAAATCGGAGTTCATTTTGTCAATTTCATCCAGGCAGAACAACGGGTTGCTCGATTTTACGCGTTTGAGCGACTGGATGATTTTGCCTGGCAGCGCGCCAACGTAAGTGCGCCGGTGGCCGCGTATTTCGGCTTCGTCGCGCACGCCGCCCAGGGAAAGGCGGATGAATTCGCGCTGCGTGGCCCGGGCCATGGAGCGGGCCAGCGAAGTTTTACCCACGCCGGGAGGCCCCACCAGGCAAAGGATCGGCCCCTTGAGCTTGGCGGAAAGCT
>JAISDX010000043.1 GCA_031264465.1 Deltaproteobacteria bacterium
GGGAAGTGCTGATTAATGAGAATTTTTGTTTCCTGGCAAGGAAGGCGAGTTCCGGGCGGAGCGAATTGTATCAAGACATACATGAGCTTCGCACGGGGCGAGCCTGACGCGGCCAGGGAACAAAAAGACCATTAATCAGCGCTTCCCTAGATTTCCTCAGATTTCTTGCCAAATGCGGCGTTTTGCCAGATAATACGCTCGGTTTCCAACCATGAAATACGATAAGCAAAATTCATATCCCGCCCCAAGGGAAAACGCCGCCAAGGGCGGCGGGAAGAGCGGCGCCGACGGCGGGCCGCGCCCCAGGCCGGCCGAAGCCGGCCCGGACCGGGTTCTGACCTTTGAAGGCCGCATCGCGCCGGAACTGCTCGGGCTGCTTTGCGTGCTTTGCGCCGCGCTCCTCTTTATCAGCCTGCTCAGCTACAGCCCGGCCGATCCCAGCCTGAACCACGTGGTGCGGGGCGACGGGCCGGTGGCCAACTGGGCCGGCCGCTTCGGCTCTTACCTGAGCGCTTTTTTGAGCGACTTTTTCGGCTTTGCCGCCTTTGTGCCCTTTTTGTTTTTCGCGGTGCTGGGGACCAGGCTGTGCATGCGGGCCGCCGCCTGGCCCTGCTGGCGCTGGGCCGGCTTCGCGCTGCTGCTGGTTTGCCTGGCCGTGGCCGCCTCCTTTTGGAACGCCGGGCTGGGGCAGATTCGCGGCGGCGGGCTGCTGGGCCTGGTGCTGCGCGATTCCTCGCTGCGCTGCTTCAATCCCATTGGCTCGGGTTTTGTCTGGAGTTTTGTATTTTTGCTGGTGCTGCAAATGCTGTTTGGCTTTTCCTGGCGGCAGTTGGCCATAAAAGCCTGGCAGGAAGCGCGCCGCTCTTTGGCGGACGAGGGCGAAACCATCGCGGGTCCGGAGGCGCCGCCTTACCGCGAAGATTTTTCAGATTCTTGCCTGCTTCACGCGGCCGGATCTCAAAATAGAACGGCGGAAGCGGCGCCGGAGGGAGCCGAGGCCGCCCGCGCCGCCGGGCCGGCAAGAGCGCCGGCAGTAGCGCCGGCAGGAATGCTGGCGGACGCGCCGCCGCCCGAAGGAGCCACCGCCCTGGAAATTCTGGCGGCCAGAGCCCTGGAGCGGCGGGCCGGTTTTACCTCTCTTGACGGCAACGCGCCCCTTGAAGACCCAGGGCGTTCTGTGGAGCGCTTCGGGCAACCCCCGGCAGCGAGCCCGGCCGTGCGTCCTGGCGGGGCCAGCTCCCAAGGCGGAGTCGGGGCCTGGTTCCGCCGCCTGTTTTCACGCTCCGGGAGCGGCGCCCCCGTTTCAGTTGGGCCGGCCAAGCCTGCGCGCACCGCGCCGGCCGGCCCGGCAGCCGAGGCCGTTCCGCAAGCTGTGGACTGGCGCTACGCCCCGCCTGCGGCCCCCGTTTCATCTGGCTCGTCCACTCCGCCCGGCCCGTCCGGTCTGCCCGTTCTGCCTGGCGGGCCTGAAAAAGCGCCCAAGGCCGAAAAACGGCCCGGCCAGCGCCTGGGCGACAGCGACGATTACGCCGACCAGCCGCCCTGGCTGGCCGACCTGGAAGACGGCCGGGTGGGGGCCAGCCGCCTGAATTTGCGGGAAACGCGACCGGAAGCGGCGCCCGCCGGGCCGACAAGCCGGCCCCGGCAGCCCGTCCAAATTGTTCAGCCCGCCCAAGCCGTCGGCGGCCAGCCGGTGTATCGCGACGCGGCTTTCAGCCAACCCGGCGCGGCCGCTCCCGGCAAGGCCGCTCCGACCATGCCGGGGGCGGCGGCCGGGCAAAAGCCCAGGCGTATTCCTCCCAAGCTTCCGCCTCTGGAGTTGTTGCGCCCGGTGGGCGACAAAAACGCGGCCGTTTCGCGCGACGAACTCGAGGCCAAGGGCCGGGCCCTCATGACCTGCCTGGCCAATTTTTCCATCCAGGCCGAACTGGTGCGTATTTCTCCCGGCCCGGTAGTCACCGCGGTTGACGTGCGCCCGGCGCCGGGCGTGAAAAGTTCGCGCATCACCGGCCTTAGCGACGACATCGCCCTTTCGCTCAAGTCCATTTCCGTGCGCGTGCAGGCGCCCATTCCCGGCACCGACACGGTGGGCATAGAAATCCCCAACGACCGGCGCGAAATCGTCGGCCTGCGCGAGCTCATGGCTTCGCCGGCCTTTAACGCGGCGGAAGGCGGGCAAGCGGCCCCGCTCCTGAACATGGCCATGGGCAAGGATATTTCCGGCCGGCCGGCCATAGCCGACCTGGCCCGCATGCCGCACATGCTGGTGGCCGGGGCCACCGGTACCGGCAAAAGCGTGTTTTTGAACTCGGTGCTGCTCTCCTTCCTCTACCGGGCCAGGCCCGACGAACTGAAGCTGCTGATCGTCGACCCCAAGCGCATCGAAATGGCCGTCTACGCCGACCTGCCGCACCTGGTCCACCCCATAGTGGTGGAAACCAGCCTGGCCAAGAGCGCCCTGGATTGGGCCGTGGCCGAAATGGAGCGCCGCTACGGCGATATTGCCCGCCTGTCCGTGCGCAATATGGCCGCCTACAACCAGAAGCTCGGCGATTACGGCGCGAACCGCCCGCCGGAGTTTGCCGACCTGGCCCCCATGCCTTATCTGGTGGTGGTGATTGACGAATTGGCCGACCTGATGCTCACGGCCGGGAAGGATGTGGAAACCAGCATCGTGCGCCTGGCCCAGTTGGCCCGCGCCGCCGGCATCCACCTGATTATCGCCACCCAGCGCCCCAGCGTGGACGTGGTGACCGGCCTTATCAAGGCCAACTTTCCTTGCCGGGTGTCTTTTCAGGTCACTTCCAAGGTGGATTCGCGCACCATTTTGGACGGCATGGGCGCGGAGCAGCTTCTGGGCAAGGGCGACATGCTCTTCAAACCGGCCGGCGGGCAAATCCGCCGCCTGCACGGCGCTTTTGTGCCGGACGAGGACGTGGGCGCCGTGGCCGACTACTGGCGCGCCCAACTGCCCCCCAGCTATCAGGTGGACTTTACCGACTGGGAGAACGAGGCCGGCGCGGCAGATGGCGCCCTTGGCGGCGGCCCGGGCGGCGGACTGGACGAAGACGTCAGCCGCGACCCCATGTACGCCAAGATCGCCGACTTCGTCATGCAGGAGGACAGCCCCTCCATTTCCAAAATCCAGCGCTATTTCCGCATCGGCTACAACCGGGCCGCGCGCTATTGGGACCAACTCAAGAAGGACGGCATTGTCGGGCCGGATAACAAAGTGAGGATGTAGTTACATGAAATACAGTATCGGACGGCTTGCCTTCATGCCGGTGTTGCTCTCGGCCTTGCTGCTGCCCGGCCCGGCCCTGGCCGCCGAAGCCCCGGCCACGCCCGCCGAATGGTCGGCGGCCGTGCGGAAGACCTATGCCGAATACCGGAGCATGGGGGCCGAATTCGACCAGGTGTTCGTGCGCGGCGAAAGCGGCATTACCGAAGAGCGGCAGGGCCGCTTTCTGTTCCAGAAACCCCTGCGCGTGCGCTGGAGCACCGACGCTCCTTTCGAGGAGCTCCTGATCGTCACCGACGACCTGATCTGGCAGTACGACGCCTTTGAGGAAATCGCCTACAAAGCGCCCATAGAGGCCCTGGACGACAAGAACGCCTTTTTGCAGGTGCTGTTCGGCCTTTCCAGCCTGCAGGACACTTTTAAAATTACCATCCAGCCGGACCGCTCCGGCGACGACGGCCTGGCGCACCTGCTGCTGGAGCCTTACGAGCCCGCTTCCAGCCTGATGCTGGCCGAGATCTGGCTGGAGCCGAAAACCGCCCTGATCCGGCGCATTGAAATTAAGGACGCCTTCGGCAACCTGAACCGGGTGAGCCTGAAAAAAATAGACAAGAACCCGCGCGTGCCGGCCGAGGCCTTCACCTTCACCCCGCCGCCCGGCGTGGAAGTTGAAGACCGCACCTGACCGGGTAGCGGCTTAATTTGCTTGATACCGCGCCAGGACCGGGCTTATCATGAATACCTCAACAGGCCGATTACGGTTTGAAAAAAAAGGTGGTGCACAGATGAAAGATTTTCTTGAACTGGCCGGGCAGCGCCAGAGCAGCCGCGGTTTTACCGACAAGCCCGTGGAGCACGAAAAACTGGTTAAATGCATTGAGGCGGCCCGCCTGGCCCCTTCCGGCTGCAACGCCCAGCCCTGGAGCTTTGTGGTGGTGGAAAAGCCGGACCTGGTGGCCGAGGTGGCCAAGGCCACCCAACAAATGGGCATGAACGGCTGGAGCTCCACAGCCAAGGCCTTTGTGGTGGTGCTGGAGGAACACGCCGTGCTCATGCCGGCCATCCGCAAGCTGATTGAAAGCCAGTACTTCGCCAAGGCCGACCTGGGCGGCGCTTACCTGAGCATCTGCCTGGAGGCGGCCAGCCAGGGCCTGGGCAGTTGCATTATCGGCATATTCGACCGCGAGCATCTTGCCAAAACTTTGGACATTCCCATTGAAAAGACTTTCGCCGTGGTCATCGCCCTGGGCTACCCGGACGAAGAGAAAATCCGCCAGAAAGTCCGCAAGCCTTTGGAAGAAATAGCGCGGTTTTTATAGGGACAATGTGCCGGAGCTGAAAAAGCCTCCCCGCCGGGCGGGGAGGCTTTTTCAGGCCGCGCAAGCGCGCTCTGGGGCTTACTCGACGGGCGGAACCATTTTGTTGTTGATGTTCCAGCCGGCGAGGTCGGCGTCGAAGTACTGTTCTTCGTTAAAGTCGTCTTCGTCGGTTTCCGGGGTAAGGCGCTGGCGGTCCACTTCAAAGTAGCCCAAAAGCTTGCCGGACAGGGTGATCAGGCGGTATTGGGCCGCCACGTCGTTCATCTGGGCGGTGACCAGTTGCATGGAGGTGCTGTAGAGCTCGTTTTCGGAGTCGAGCACGTCCAGGAGCGAGCGGCTGCCCACGTTGAACTGCTGCAGGTACATGTCGCGGGTCTGGGTGTTGTAGCCCACGGCCGCGGTGTAGAACTTCACCTGCTCGATGTTGGCGAGCCACTGGGCCCAGGTGGAGGCGGTTTCTTCAGCCAGGTTGTCGCGCAGGGCCTGCAGTTCCAGGCTGGCCTGGCGCACCCGGGCCTTGTCGGCCTTCATGTTGTACCAGTCGTAGTGGCCGTTGTAGAGGTTCCACTGGGCGCGCAGCATAACGGCGGTACCCCAGGTGTAGTAAGTGGCGTCCTGCACCTGCCAGTTGTACCGGTTGCTCACTTCCAGGTAGATGCGCGGGTGGAAGGCGGATTTATCCAGGTCTTTCTGGGCCGAGGAGGTTTCGATGTCGGCCCTTTTGGAGAGAACCTTGGAGTTGTTGGTCATGCTGTTGGCCAGGGCGTTTTCCAGGCTGTTGAACATCTTTTCCGGGGCCTGGGGCGGAACGAGCGCGCCCGGTTCAAAGCCGGTAAGGTTCCTGTAGTTCAGCCTGGCCACGTCCAGGGCCAGACGGGCTTCGATCAGCGAAGTTTCGGCGCGGGCCAGGCGGGCCTGGGTCTGGGTCACGTCGGCCCGGGTGGAGGCGCCGGCGTTCAGGCGGTCGTACTGCGAGCCCAGAATGCGTTTGTGGTTGTCCACGTTGAGTTCGGAAAGCTGCACCATTTTGATTTGGCGGCAAATTTCCATGTGGGCCAGAATGGCGTCCAGGGCCAGGGCTTCGGCGTTGTCAAACAACCGGTGCTCGGCCGAGGTGAGCATGGCGTCGGCCATGCGGTAGCGGTTCCAGGTGGCGAAGCCGTCCCAGATGGTCTGGCTCAGGACGACGGAGTGATCGTACCTTTTGTAGAAAATGTCGTCTTTCTGGGCGCCGGGGCCGCCGCCACGGGTGGTCGGGCTGTTCCATTGCTCAAAGCCGATGCCGGCGGAGGCGTCCAGGGTGGGCAGCCAGCCGCTGCGGGCGCGTTTTTTGTCGAACTCGGCGGCCTGGCGGTATTCCTGGAACGCCTTGATGTTCGGGTTGTTCTTGAGCGTCAGTTCAATAGTATCTTTGACGCTGACCGGACCTTCCGGCCCGCGCGGGGACTGCGGAAAATCGGCCCGCGCCGGGCTGCCGGAGGCGAGCACAAACAAGCAGGCCGCCAGCAGCGCCGGGAATATTCCGAACAGGTTTTTTGTAACAGTTTTAGTCATAAGTTTCCCCCACAGAGTCACGCTACTCCGAACATGGATTAGCGATCTCGAATGACTCCTAATAAAAGTTAAGCACTTGAATATCGAGCAAGATCCGCATGCGACGCATGATGTGATTTTTTGGCAGGAAGCAAGTAGTGCCTATCCCTATACCAAAGTATAATTGCCGGATCAAGCATAAAAAACTGATTCACTCCCGGACTGCAACAAACTTATCGGCGGGAGAAGGAACAACTTAACCCCTATGGAGGCAGATCTGTCAACTTAATTGGCTATCGGCCGCATAAAAATCTGGTTTTCTCCGGGGCGCGTGAATTTTGCGGCGCCTGTTTGACACCGGGCGCACAACGTAATAAAAAAGATAGATATTATCCGGGCATTTTATGCGCATGGCGCCGGTATTCCGGCCAAAAAAGCCGCGCCGCAAATATTTTTTTCGCCGGCCTGGCGACGGGTTTTTGCGGCGGCGGCTGCGCCAGGATTTGCGATTGGCTGGCGCGTTTTTTGCATATTTTTTGACAGTTCCTTAAGGGAATTTGGAACGCCCGGATTTTATTTTTCAGGAGAAAGCCTGTGGCTGAACAAGATAATAACAATAAAGGACAGCAAGCGCCCAAGCCGCGCGGCAAGGCCGTTCACCCCGGCATGGCCTCCGGCGGGGGCGGCAGCTTTGAGGGCGGCCCCATGCAAAATGTGGTCGCCGGTTCCATCGAAAGCTCGGCCGAGAGCGTGGTCGCGGCCGGCATTGGCGGCGGGGTGGAGCAGGTGCTGGGCCAGGCGAACGGGCGTCCGTCCGGCCCCTCCGGCGGCGCCCCCAGGCCTTCCATGACCACCGAGGTGCAGGACGGCGAGGCCGCCGCCTACCTGGCCGCCCAGCAGGTCGCCGCCGCCGCCCGCATGGCCGAGGGCGGAGATTCGGCCTGGGACCTGGAGCCGGAACCTTCGCAGGTGGATTTTTACCCGCCCATGCTCCAGTGCGTGGCTCTTTTGTTCAAGCTTTACGGCCGGCCGGTTTCCGCCAACGTCATTGCCTCGCGCCTGCCCACCGGCCAGGCCAGCCACCGGCCCACGGCCATTTTGCGGGCCGCCAAAGCCGTGGGCATGGATTCCAACATCGTTTCCAAGCCCAGCCTGGACAACATCACGCCCATGACGCTGCCCGTCATTTTAATGTTGCAGAACGAGGGCGCCTGCATCCTCACCAAATACGACGAGGAAAACGCGCAGGTGATTTTTCCTGAGCAGAACGCCCCGGTAATTATCCCGCGCGAGGAGCTGGAAAAGGAATATATCGGCTACGCCGTGTTCGCCCAGATCGAGGGCAAGCTGGACCAGCGCACCAGCAAGGTGCGGCTGCTCAAAAGCACCCAGTGGTTCTGGGGCACGCTCGGCTCGTTCATGCCCATTTACAAGCACGTGCTCACCAGCAGCCTGGTGATCAACCTGCTCACGCTGTGCGGGCCGCTCTTCTTCATGAACGTTTACGACAAGGTGCTGCCCAACAAGCTGAACGCCGTGGAAACGCTCTGGGCTTTGGCCGCGGGGATACTCATCGCCTATATTTTCGATTTTTTGCTGCGCAATTTGCGCTCTTACTTCGTGGACCTCGCCGGACGCAACGCCGACGTTATTCTGGCCAGCAAGCTCATGCAGCAGGTGCTGAGCATGCGCCTTGACGCCAAGCCGGATTCCACGGGCTCCCTGGCCAACAACCTGCGCGAATTCGAGTCGCTGCGCGAGTTTTTCAGTTCCTCCACCATGACCGTGCTGGTCGACCTGCCTTTCCTGTTCATCTTCCTGGCCATCATCTTCTTTATCGGCGGCCCCATGGTTATTGTGCCCATAGTGGCCATTCCCATCGTGATCATCATCGGCATCATGGTGCAGTTCCCCATGCAGCAGACCGCGGAAAAGGGCTTCAAGGAGAACATGCAGAAGAACGCCCTCCTGGTGGAATTGATCAACGGCCTGGAAACCGTGAAGACCAGCATGGCCGAAGGCCGCATGATGAGCGCCTGGGAAAAGGTGGTGGGCATGAGCGCCATGTCCAACGCCGAAAGCAAGCACATGGCCAACCTTTCCATAACTTCCTCCATGATTCTCACCCAGTGCGTGAGCGTGGGGCTGATTGTCACCGGGGTGTACCTGTACAGCGACGGCGGCATCACCATGGGCGGCATCATCGCCTGCAACATGCTGGCCGGGCGGGCCATGGCTCCGCTTTCGCAACTGGCCGGCATGTTTGCGCGCCTGCAGCAGTCGCGCATGGCCCTGAAAGCTCTGGACCAGCTCATGCAACTGCCCACGGAAAACGTGGCCAACGACAGCTACGTGGAGTTCGGCTACCTGGAACATTCCCTGGCTCTGGAAGAAATCAGCTTCAAGTACCCGGCGAGCGAGCGCAACTCGCTGGAGCGCATCAACCTTTCCATCCGGCCCGGCGAAAAAGCGGGCATTATCGGTTCCATGGGCTCTGGCAAGAGCACTCTGGGGCGTTTGTGCGTGGGGCTGTATCTGCCTTCGGAAGGGGCGGTGAAAATGGGCGGGGTGGATATCCGCCAGCTCGACACCACGACCCTGCGCTCGCGCTTCGGTTACGTTTCGCAGGATAACTACCTGTTTTACGGCACCGTGCGGGAAAACATCGCTTTTGGCGCCGCCAGCGTGGACGACCGCATGATCTTGCGCGCCGCCAACATTGCCGGGGTGACCGACTTTGTGCGCAACAACCCGGCCGGCTTCGGCATGCAGGTGGGCGAGCGCGGCATGAGCCTTTCGGGCGGGCAGCGCCAGTCGGTGGCCATTGCCCGGGCACTCCTGCGCGACCCGGACATCCTGATCATGGACGAACCCAGCAGCAACATGGACAACTACTCGGAAAACATGCTCAAGCACCGCCTGGCCACCACCCTGGCCAACAAGACCGTGCTGATCATCACGCACCGCCTGAGCATGCTCGACTTGGTGCAGCGCCTTATCGTAATGGACCAGGGCCGCATTTACGTGGACGGACCCAAGGAAAAGGTGCTGGAATACCTGAAACAGGAACAGATGAAGTCGGCCGCCAAGCGCAACGCCGTGCAGGCCGGACGGCCGGGCGGGGCGCAGCGGGCGGCTCAGGGCAGATAACGGGGCAGGTAGCGGGCCGCCTTGCCTGTCTCGCCCGGATGTTTATTTAAAAAGTCAGGTATATTGACTTGTAAGAGGATCGCATATGTCCAATTCGATGGAACAGCAGAGCGCCGGCCCCGCCCGGGGTGGTTACCTGACCACCATGTCCGACAGCCTGTCGCCTGAATCGTTTGGCGGCTACTCCGAAATCGAACCGCCGGATTTGCCGGAACCGCTGCGCTGCGGCCCCTCCGCGCGCGGCGGCTATGACGACGCGCCCGGCGCCATGTCCGGCGGGGTGCCTTTGGGCGCCCTGGGCGCTCTGGGAGCGGCGGGCGGGCAAAACCTGCCGGCCACCAAGGGAGCCGGGGGCGGACTGCCGGCGCCCATGGGAGCGGGCGGCCCTCCGGCGCCGCAACAGCACGGGCTTTTGCAACAGGCCGGCTCGCTCAACCGCAGGGCAATTATCTCCAGCCTCTTTTTCAAAAGCAAGGTAAACGCGGTCGACTTGCAGTTCATGACGGAAACCGACGCCGCCCTGCACCGGCGCGGCAACCCGCGCGCTTATGTGCTTTCAGGCGGCGTGCTGCTGTTTTTCGCCATTTTCCTGATTTGGGCCTACATCGCCCAGCTTGACGAAGTGACGCGCGGCACCGGGCAGGTGATTTCGGCCACGCCCATCCAGGAAATCCAATACCTGGAAGGGGGCGTGCTGGAAACCATGCTCGTGCGCGAAGGCGACGACGTGGAAAGAGGCCAGATTCTGGCCCGTATTTCCAACGAGCGCGCCACCAGCGATCTGCAGCGCAACCTGGAACAGCAGGCCGTGCTGCGGGCCACCATAGCCCGGCTGCGGGCGGAACTGGACGGCCAGGAGCCGCAGTTCCCCGAAGACTTGGCCAAAAGCCACGCGGACGTGGTGGCCGGCCAAACGGCTCTTTACCAGAACCACATCGACCAGCGCAGTTCGGAAATGCGGGCTCTGGAGTCGCAACTGGACCAGCGGGAAAGGGAAGTGGAAGAAGCCAAGTCCAGGCAGAAAACCCTGGCCGCGAGCCTGGCCATTTCCATCGAGTCGCGCGACCGCATCAAGCCCCTGGTGGACAGGAAAGTTTATTCCCCCATCGATTTTTTGCGTATCGAGCAGGAAGTGGAACGCCTGCGCGGCGACCTGGATACGGCCGTTCTCACCGTTTCCCGCAGCGAGAGCGCGGTGAACGAGGCGCGGGAGCGCATTACCGGCCGCCAGCGGGAGTGGGTTTCCACCATTCAGGACGAATACAACCAGAAGAACGCCGCCCTGACCGAGGTGACCGCGCTGATCAACCAGGGGGTGGATACGGTAAGCCGCAAGGAAGTGCGCTCGCCGGTGAACGGCAAGGTCAAGCGTATTTTGATCAACACCATCGGCGGCACCGTGCCTTCCGGCGCGACGATTATGGAAATTCTGCCCGTGGACGACCAGCTTCTGATCGAAGCCAAAATCAGCCCCAACGACCGGGCTTTCCTGCGCACTTCGGATAACCCGGCGGAAAAGCAGCCGGCCATCGTCAAGATCACGGCTTACGACTTTTCCGTTTTCGGCGGGCTGGAAGCCACCTTGGAATATATCAGCGAAGACACTATTGAAGACAAACGCGGAGAAGTGTATTTTGAAGTGCGGCTGCTTACCAAGAGCAACGCCATCGACTATCGCGGGCAAAAACTGCCGATCATGCCGGGCATGACCGCGCAGGTGGATATCCTCACCGGTAAGAAGTCGGTATTGTCCTACTTGATGAAGCCGCTGATCAAAGCGCAACAGAACGCTTTACGGGAGCGCTGATGCCCTTTCCGGGACCGTGGGATGTGCGGGAGAGCGCGCGCCGGGTGCGCGACCTCCGCCTTTGGCTGGCCTGCGCCGTGTTATGCGCGGCCTGCGCGGCGGCCTTCCTCGCGCCGGAAGGGCTCGCCTCCCGCGCCCTGGCAGCCCAGCCGGGTCAGTTGGTGCTGGAAAAACCCCCGCTGGACATCGACTGGGACCAATACTCCGCCCCCGACCCGCCGCCGCGCCGGGCTTCTTCCCCGCCCTCGGGCGGGCCGGCCGGGGGCGGGTCGGCCAAAACCCAGCTCAGGCCGGACCGGCTGTTCGGCACGGTGGAGTTCAAGAGCCGGCTCAAGAGCATGCCCAAGTGGGAGCGGGTGCTGCGGGACTACAGCGGGCGCGCCGGCCTGGACGCCTCCTTTGGCTCGAACCGCCAGCGCGAGGCCAAGGCATGGGAAGCGCTCAAGGAGAAGAACAAAAACGCCTCCGTTTTGGAAAAGGCCCGGGCCGTGAACGTGTTTTTCAACCAGTGGCCCTACCGCACCGATCAGCAGGTTTACGGGGTGAGCGACTACTGGGCCACGCCGGACGAATTCATAAAAAACTCGGGCGACTGCGAAGACTATGCCATCACCAAGATGTACGCGCTCATGCAACTGGGGGTGGACCCGGCCAACATGCGGGTGGTGGCGTTGCACGACAACATCCGCAACCTGGATCATGCCGTGCTGGCCCTGTACACGGACGACGCCGTGTACATTCTGGACAACGTGACCCGGCTGGTGCTGACGCACGACAACTTCATGCATTACCGGCCGTATTTTTCCGTGAATGGGGTTTTCAAGTGGACGCATGTTCCGCCTAAATGAATATTTAACCCGCTAAAGGCCGCAGGGCCGTTCGGCGCTGTACAACCGGACGGCCAAAGCATATACCCAAATCGGTTTTAACAAGTGGAGACGATTATGTCAGAAAAATTCAACGAACAGGCCAAGCAGGCACAGGCCGGGCAGGAACAAATCCACCTGGAACAGGACCTGGCGCCGCGCGAGCAGATGTCCGGCGCTGCCGGCAAAAAGAAGTCCCGCGTCTTGTACTTCGGCATTGCCCTGCTCATCATCATCGTGGCCGCCGCCGTGGGCATTGCCAGGTATTCCACGAACAGCGCCAAGGAAGACTTGTGGCGCAACGTGGAAAAAGACCTGCACAACATGGCCTTCGGCCGGGCCAGCGAAATCAACAATTGGCTGAAGACCCTGATGGAGCCGGCCGAGCGTTTCGCGGCCGCCGGCGCGGTCAGGGATTTTGCCCGCGGCATCATGGAAATGGGCGATGCTCCCATGGTGCGCCTCGCCCCGGATTTCGACGAAGACGAGGCCGCGCAGCAGGTGGCCCAGGGCATGGAAATCATGCGCAGCTACCTGGTGGATATCGTGCGCAACAACGAATTCAGCTACGGCGGCATCGCTTCGGCCAGCGGCGAGGTCTATCTTTTCACCGAGCCTTCGCGCCAGCAGCTCAGCCTGGCTAACCGCAAGCTGGCCCAGGAGGCAGCCGCGAACGGCGCCGTGCGCTTCGGGCCGGCCGAGAGCGACCCGCAGTTCGGCCTGGTAATCACCATCTACCTGCCGATCACCACGCCGGTCGGCGGCAAGAACGTTGCCGCGGCCGTGCTCTATCTGGCCAAGCCGGTGGGCCCGAAGCTGCGCGACCTGTTCACCTTCAGCGGCTACAGCTATGCCGGCAAGGGGTACAGCGCCATCTTGCTGCAACAATCCGGCAGCGGCATGCAGGTGGTTTACTACACCCAGGACCGCACCCAGGAAGTGACGCCCATCCCGCTGGACGGGCTCGGCAACATTCCTTTCGGGCAGCGCGGCTCGGTCAGCAGCAGCGACCAGGTGCTTTCGCGCGGTGCCAAGACCATGCTGGAAGACTGGTGGGTGCTCCTGGAGCAGAACTACGGCGACGTTCAGAAGGTGCTGGATGATCGGAGCAAGAGCGTTTACATCATGGTTTCGCTCATCGGCCTGGTGCTGATGCTCCTGGTGGCCGTGGCCTGGTGGTATCTGGTCGGACGCGAACGCTCGGCCGTGCTGGCCCAGTTTCAGGACCTCTTCAAGGTTATCGACGAGCAAAAACGCCTTTTGGACAGCATCAACAGCACCCTGACCGACCCCATTTCCCTTACGGACTCCAACGGGGGGTATCTGTACGTGAACCGGGCCTTCGCCCAGGCCGTGGGGCGCGAAGCCAAGGACATTCCCGGCCTGGACGTGGCCGCGGTGTTCGGCTTCGATACCGCCAAGCGCCTGAACAGCTCGGACCAGCACGTGCTCATGACCAGCGAGGCCATTACCATCAACGAGGTAATCTGGCTGCAATCCAAGCGCCATTACTTCCAGATCTCCAAAAGTCCGCTGCGTGACAGCGGCAGCCGCACGGCCCAGGGCATTGTTTCCGTTTACCGCGACGTTACCAAAATCGTGGAAACCGAGGAACGCAGCCGGCGCATGGTGCAGCAGACCATTGACGCGCTCGTGCAGGCCATTGAGGCCACCGACCCCTTCCTGGGCGGGCATTCGCGCATCATGGGCGATATTGCCAAGCTTATCGGCAAGGCCATGAACCTGCCGGAAAAGGACGTGGCCACCCTGGCGGCCGCGGCCACGCTTTCGCAGGTGGGCAAAATCTACGTGCCGCGTGAAATCCTCACCAAGCCGGGTTCGCTGACCGAAGAGGAAAAGCGCATCATGGAACAGCATGTGGAGCATACCCGGAACATC
>JAISDX010000021.1 GCA_031264465.1 Deltaproteobacteria bacterium
GAGTGGTGCATGCGCACTTTTGAGGAGCACCACAAGATTTTGCGCCTGCGCGACCAGGCCCTGCTAAACATGTTCGCCCAGAAGTTCGCCGATTTTTTCCAGCACTTCCCGGCGGACGAGTACAACTGCTTCCCGCTCAAACCGGCCAGCAAGCTGGCAAAAATAGTGCACTGCTTCGGCGATGCCAAGTTCTGGAACGATGGGCTGATGCACCTCTCCTTTCCGGAATGGCAGCGCGATTACCAGGCCTGGAAAATGCTGGGCGGCTCCAGCTATTCCGGCCCACTGACCAACGGTGGCATCATGGACCAGAGCACTTACCAGTGCATGAGCGCGTTGCTGGATCAGCTTAACAAGGCGCTGGAAAAATAGCCGCCCCGGCCCCGCAGGCAAAAAATTTCCCGTTCTCCCTTACCAGATCACAAGGATATTCCGTGCAATATTTCGAGCAAATAGCCAAGGAGCTTGGCATTGCCGCCAGGCAGGTCCAGGCCGTGGCCGCGCTTTTGGACGAAGGCGCCACCATTCCCTTTATCGCCCGCTACCGCAAAGAGGCCCACGGCTCTCTGGATGAAGTGGCCATCACCGCCGTGCGCGACCGGCTCGGCCAGTTGCGCGAGCTTGAGGCGAGGCGGCAGGCCATTCTCAAATCGCTGGCCGAACGGAATTTGCTGACGGAGGAGTTGCAAGCCCAGGTGAACAGGACCGCCAACCTGGTGGCCCTGGAAGACGTTTACCTGCCCTACCGGCCCAAGCGCCGCACCCGGGCCACCATTGCCCGGGAAAAGGGGCTGGAGCCCCTGGCCCTGGCCCTGCTGGAGCAAAAGGCGACGCTGTGCCCGCAAGACGCGGCGGCGGCCTTTGTGAACCCGGAAAAAGAAGTTGCAAGCGTGGAAGATGCGCTGGCCGGAGCCAGAGACATCATCGCCGAAACCGTTAGCGAAGACGCCCGGGCCAGAACGGCGCTGCGCGACCTGTTCGCCCGCAAGGCGTTGGCAACTTCCGCCGTGTCCAAGGGCAAAGAAGCGGAAGGCGCTAAGTTCAGCTACTATTTCGCATGGCAGGAAACGGCGGCCAAGGCGGCCGGACACCGCTTGCTCGCCATGCTGCGCGGCGAGGCCGAAGGAGTTTTAAACCTGCACTTTCTGCCGGAAACAGAGCCGGCCCTTGAACAACTGCACGCCCTGTTTGTCAAAAACGCCTCCCCGGCCGGGTTGCAGGTGCGCGAAGCCGTGGACGACGGCTACAAACGCCTGCTCGCCCCTTCGCTGGAAACCGAATTGCGCGGCCAGTTGCGGGAAAAAGCCGAGCATGAAGCCATTGTGGTGTTCGCGCGCAATTTGCGTCAGCTTCTGCTGGCCTCTCCCCTGGGGCAAAAGCGCGTGCTGGCCATCGACCCCGGCTTCCGCACCGGCTGCAAGGTGGTTTGTCTGGACGCCCAAGGCGCGCTCCTGCATCACGACCTCATTTACGTGATGAGTCCGGAGCAGCAAAAAACGGCCGGGCTCAAGCTGCAAAAACTCTGTGATACCTACAAAATCGAAGCTGTGGGCATCGGCAACGGCACGGCCGGGCGGGAAACGGAAAGCCTGGTGCGGGCCATGCGGCTTTCCGTTCCGGTGCTGATGGTGAGCGAAAGCGGGGCCAGCGTGTATTCCGCCTCGGAAGCGGCGCGCAAGGAATTCCCCGACCTCGATTTGACCGTACGCGGCGCCGTCTCCATCGGCCGCCGGCTCATGGACCCGCTGGCCGAACTGGTGAAAATCGACCCCAAGGCCATTGGGGTAGGCCAGTACCAGCACGATGTCGACCAAGGGCAACTGAAACAAAGCCTGACCGACGTGGTGGAAAGCTGTGTCAACGCGGTTGGGGTGGAGTTGAACACGGCCAGTGCGGAGCTTTTGACGCATGTTTCCGGCCTCGGCCCGGCCCTGGCCAAGGCAGTGATCACCTACCGGGAGGCCAACGGCCCCTTCAAACAGCGCCGCGAACTGCTGAAAGTGCCACGCCTGGGGCCCAAAGCCTTTGAGCAGGCGGCCGGCTTTTTGCGCATCCATGGCGGCAAGAATCCGCTCGACGCTTCGGCCGTGCATCCGGAATCCTACAACGTGGTCGAAGCCATGGCCAAGGATCTGGGCTGCGCGATGGCCGACATGCTGGCTAAGCCGGAACTCCGCCGCCGGGTCCAGCTTAAAAAATACCTTGGCTCCAGCGTGGGTCTGCCCACCCTGAACGACATCATGTCCGAACTGGAAAAACCGGGGCGCGACCCGCGCGAGGCCTTTGAAGCCTTCGCTTTTGCCGAGGGCGTGAGCAGCATGAACGACCTGGAGCCGGGCATGCGCCTGCCGGGCATTGTCACCAACGTGACCAATTTTGGCGCCTTTGTGGATATCGGCGTGCACCAGGACGGGCTGGTGCATGTCAGCCAGCTGGCCGATCACTTTGTCAGCGATCCGCACGCCGTGCTCAAGGTACAGCAAAAAGTACGGGTAACGGTGCTGGAAGTGGATGCCGACCGCAAGCGGATAGCCTTGTCGCTGCGCGAACACCCGGAAAGCGCTCCGGTCCGGCGGCCGCAACGCGACGACACGGCTGCGGAAAAAACTCAAGGCAAACCGAAGCCGGCCGGGCAAAGAAAAAAAGACGAGGCCGGACACAGGCCTTTTCAAGGGCTGCTGCCCAAACCGGGAAAGTAAGCTCTAACCTTTAAGCGTAGATAATTCAGCCACGCGCTCTTCAATAAATTCCCAACGCTCCAGCAGCGCGGTTTGCTCTTCTTCAAGCTGCGGCAGGCGCCCCACGGCCCGCTCGAACTCGTCCGGCGCCTTGGCGAAAAGCTCCGGGTCGGCCAGTCGGGCTTCCAGTCTGGTTTGTTCCTGTTCAAGAGCATCCAGGCGCTGCGGCAAAGCCGCCAATTCCGCCTGCAATTGCTCAAGCTCCCGCTGTTCTTTGTAACTACGCCGGCGAGGCGCGCCCTTTTCCAGCGATGCGGGCTCCCGCTCGGCGCCTTTAAACGCTTTTTTGTCCGCGTGGGCGGGGGGAACGCTGCGCTGCCGCAGCCAGTCGGTATAATCGCCGACATATTCATGCACTTTGCCGTCCCCTTCCAAGGCCAGCACGCTGGTCACCAGGTTGTCCAAAAACCGCCGGTCATGGCTGACGACAAGCACTGTGCCGGCATAGTCGCCCAGCAGCTCTTCCAGCAGCTCAAGCGTTTCCATGTCCAGGTCGTTGGTGGGTTCGTCGAGCACCAGCAGGTTCGAGGGGCGGATAAAAAGCTTGGCCAGCAGCAGGCGGTTGCGCTCCCCGCCGGAGAGCGTCTTGACCGGCAGGCGCAGTTTTTCGGCCGGAAACAGGAAATCTTGCAGGTAGCCGGCCACATGGCGGGTGTTGCCGCCAATGCTGACCACGCTGTTCCCGTCCGCCACGGCGTCCATGATCGAATCTTCCGGGTTCAGACTTTCTCTTAGCTGGTCGAAGTAGCTCAACTGCACGTTGGCGCCCAGGCGCACCCGGCCCTCGTCGGGAGTGAGCTCGCCCAGGAACAGGCGCAGCAGTGTGCTTTTGCCGGTGCCGTTGTTGCCGATGATGCCGACGCGGTCGCCGCGCTGGATAATGGTGGAAAACCCGCTGAACAGGCAAACTGGCGGTTCCTGGCCGGGGTGGGCGAAAGCGACGTTTTCCGCCTCGATCACCAGCTTGCCGGAGCGCTCCGCCTCCTGGGCCGCCATGCGCACGCTGCCGAGCTGTTCCCGGCGGGCCGCCCGTTCCGCCCGCATTTGCCGCAGGGCGCGCACCCGGCCCATGTTGCGCGTGCGCCTGGCCTTGATGCCCTGGCGCACCCAAACTTCTTCCTGGGCCAGCTTTTTGTCGAACTGGACGAATTCCCGTTCTTCAATTTCAAGCCGCTCCTCGCGCCGCGCCGGGTATTTGTCAAAGCCGCAGGCATAGTTGAAGAGCTTGCCGCGATCTATTTCCACCACCCTGGTCGCCAGCCGTTCCGCGAACGCCCGGTCGTGGCTTACGAAAATCAGGGTGCGGGCCTTGCGCAGCAGGTATTCTTCAAGCCAGGTGATGGTGGCGAGGTCCAGGTGGTTGGTGGGCTCGTCTAGAATCAGATCTTCGGAGCAGACCAGGGCGCGGGCCAGGGCCACCCGCCGCTTGATGCCGCCGGAGAGCGCGCTGAAATCGGCTTCCGGGTCCAGCTCAAGATGGTTGATGACGGCCAGGATATCCCCATAGCTTTCCGGGGCGTTGCCGCCCTCGCCCAGGGCCTGGGCGACCAGCGAAAACACCGTTCCCCGCCAGCTTGCCGGCACGACCTGGGGCATTTGCCCGATTACCCCGCCAGTGCGGACGATGGTGCCGCTATCGGACTGAATTTGCTCGCCTAAAAGCGCCAGGAGCGATGATTTACCCGCCCCGTTGCGCCCGGTGAGGCAAAGCCGCTCGCCGGCCTCCACGGCCAGATCGGCATTCTGCAAAAGCGGCTTGCCGCCAAGGTTAAGGCTGACGCCCTGCATGCTTAATAACGCCACGCTGTTCTCCGGTTGAGTTGGCGGCCGGCATTGACCAGGCCGCTCAGTGAAGTCTTGCTACTAAAAATTCGCCGGATCGGCAACCGGCGAGGGTAAGGCGGCGTTCCAAAATTCTGTCGAGCGTCTTGCCAAGCCGGGGAAAATACCCTATAAACCCGCTTTATGGCTCAAGCCGCTTACATAACGGCGGACTTAAAACGGAAAGGTAGCGAAGTTGGCCGTAACGCGCTCGACTCGAAATCGAGTTATCGGTTAATAGCCGGTACGTGGGTTCGAATCCCACCCTTTCCGCCAAACTTAATAATACCAATAGTTTTTATAAAAATGGAGCATGTAGCCTGCATGCCCCATTTTCTTTTCTTGATTTTTTGCTCCAATTTTGCTCCACTCAGATCAAGCGGGCGGGGGAAAATGGAGGCATAAAATGGCGAGCATACGGAAGCGCGGCGACCTGCAATGGGAAGCCAGAATACGCCGGAAAGGGTATCCGGTAACGTGCAAGACCTTCAACACGAAGGCCGATGCCGAAAAGTAGTCGCGGGATGTGGAAGGCGAGATGGACAGGGGTATATTCGTTTCGCGGGTCGAGGCGGAAAATACCACGCTC
>JAISDX010000050.1 GCA_031264465.1 Deltaproteobacteria bacterium
TGGGATTTTTTTCCCGAGCCTGTCAGCCTTGTTCATAAAAGTCGCGAAGTTATTGCCGTAAACAAGGCGCATTTTTACTCCCCGGGCGTATTCT
This sequence comes from Deltaproteobacteria bacterium, assembly GCA_031264465.1. Taxonomy (GTDB): domain Bacteria; phylum Desulfobacterota; class Desulfovibrionia; order Desulfovibrionales; family Desulfovibrionaceae; genus WRHT01. The sequence goes on from JAISDX010000050.1 coordinate 95, forward strand.
GCGCCAAAATGGGACGTGGCGGCCCGCATGTCGGTTGTCTCGCGGATCAAGCGCTAAAAGAGCAAAAAGCGGTTGCCGTGACACGCCACTCCCCGGTGGAGAACCAGCAGATGATTACCTACTGGATTCCCGTCAACGGCCACCCTGAATATTATGTCCACTTTTCAATCCGGCTCAAAGTTGATCACGACCAGAAAAGCGTCACGCTGTCGTCAATTTCCGACTATGCGCGTGAGTTTTACTCTTTTGATCCAAAGACTGTCCAAACCTCAAGGTCACAGTTGAGCGAACGGCAGTCCGGCTAAAGGCCGGGCAAGGGCGACCGGACTCCTTAAAGAAACATTGCCGAAGAATCCGGCCTGAATTCGCGCAGGGCTGCCTCCAGCCCGTAGGCGCTCAGCACTTGGCCCGCCCTGTTAAGGAAAGCCCGCTCGTCGTAAAGCAAAAGGTCTATGTAGCAATAATCCAGGCCCATGGCCTGCCCCAGCACGATGCCAATCTCGCGTCCACTCCCGGTTTCGCCCAGTATTTCGTCTTCCAGCCGGGCGGCTATTTCGTTGCACAGGTCCAGGTCCTGCTGGTGGTCGGCCGGGTGCGGGTGAGAACGCGGTAAAACGAGAAACACCGGCCGGGCGCCGTTGTCGGCAAGGCGCTCGTAAAGCGGGCTGCCGTCTCCGGCGCAATAATCGTCCAGCAGGTCCGGCAGGCGGGTAAAGCCGGCAATGACTTCGCGGCGGGACGGCGTTTCTTCAGCGTGACCGCCTTCGTCCCCGTCCAGACCAGGCGGCTCCATACTGTAGCCGGCATAGGCCAGGCCGGGGTTGTAGTCGTCCGGCAGGTCACGCCCTTCCGCCTCCAGTTCCTTGCGCATGTAACAAGGCAGCGCGGAAAGCGGAAACATGCCCGCGCGGAGGCCGTCCGCCTGCTCGACATCGCCGATGAACCCCAGGCAGATATTCTCGCCCAGGCACATTTCCAGGAGCAGGAAAAAGGCCTGGTAACGCTGGTCTTCTTCCAGGCCGTTCAACTCATCGCTGTAAAAATCGAGGGAAAAACTGTTCTCGCCCTTTGCCCGGCTTGGGTGGACCAGCACGTCTTCCGCGCCCAAACGCATCCCCGAAACTTGCAGGCAGCCCTGGGGCATGGCCTGTTTCCAAGGGGTAAACCGCCATTTTTCGGCGTATTCAAACGGAATGTTGCGGCAAAGGTAGTCGCTCAGCAGAATCAGGGCGGCGTTGCCGTCCGAAGCCAGGCTGACTTCAAAATTGCCGCCGATTTCAAACAGGCACCCCTCAATGGCCCGGTTCAGGCCGCCAGCCAGGAAAGATACCACCTCTTCCGCCTCGTAGTCGTCCAGGTGGCGGATATATTCGGACAAGCGGGTCTCGTTTTGCCTGAACCACTCCCAGAATTCGGCCACGCGCTCCCTGTAGCAACGGACGGGGCCGGTCGCGTAGGTGCAGGTCATAGGCGCTCCTTTGGGCTTGTCTGATTTTTATGCCACAAGCCCGCTCCTTTGGCAAATTCCCGCGCCCCCTCCCGCCACCAAAGGAAACCGCCTGTAAAGGAAACGCAGCTTAATTAACTGGCGATTAATTAACTTGACCTTGGGAGAGCCATTACTTAGTTTATCTGGGTTATGAGCCACGCCAGCCTGACCACCCGTTACCGCCCGCAAACCTTTGCCGAACTTGCCGGCCAGGGCACCCTTAAAGCCATTCTGGCGCGCGCGGCGGCCGAGGGCAAGGTCGCCCCGGCCTATCTCTTCAGCGGCACGCGCGGTGTTGGCAAGACCACTATCGCCCGCATTTTCGCCAAAGCCCTAAACTGCCCGAGCCCGGTCGAAACGCCCCTGGGGCAGGAGCCCTGCAACAACTGCGAGTTGTGCCGGGCCATCACCCAGGGTTCCTGCGTGGACGTGCTGGAAATTGACGGCGCGTCCAACCGCGGCATTGACAACGTGCGTGAGCTCAAGGAATCCGTCGGCTACGCGCCCATGGAGGCGCGCTACAAAATTTTTATCATCGACGAAGCGCACATGCTCTCGCGCGAGGCCTTCAACGCCCTGCTCAAAACCCTGGAAGAGCCGCCGGCCCGGGTGACTTTCATCATGGCCACCACCGAACCGCATAAATTCCCCCTGACCATCATCAGCCGCTGCCAGCACTATGTGTTCAAGCGCCTTGGCGACGCGGAGCTTGAAGCCCACCTGCGCAAAATTCTGGACGCGGAAAGCGTGCCTTACGAGCACAAAGCCCTGCAACTCCTGGTGCGGCGGGCCGCCGGCAGCGCGCGCGACGCCATGTCGCTCCTGGGCCAGGTGCTGGCCTTGGGCGGTGCCGAGCTTTCGGAAAGCGACGTACGGGCAGTGCTCGGGCTGGCCGGGCAGGAATTTTTCTTCGAACTTCTGGCGGCCATTCGCAACGCCGACTGCGCGGCCCTGAGCGGCAAAGTGCGCGCCATGCTCGATCAGGGCGTGGACGTAGGCTTTTTCCTGCGCGAACTAGCCCAAATGTGGCGTAATCTGTTCATGTTGAGTCAGGTCGGCCCGGGCGCCGACAATTTGGCCGGACTGATGGAACTTTCCGAAGCCGAAGCCGGGCGCTGGCGCCACGAAGCTCAGGGCATGAGCCTCACCCACATTCACGCCTGCTGGCAGCTCACCCTGGAAGGACAACGCCGGGTGCTCACCAGCCTGGAGCCGGCCATGGCGCTGGAACTCCTGCTGTTCAACCTGGCCCTGCTCCCGCGCCTGGTTTCCCTGGAGCAGCTTTCCAATTTCGAACGCAAGCAGGCCGGCGGGACCGCCCTTAGCGTGGGCCAGCCGGCCCGGACTGAAAAAAAAAGCCCGCCTGACGAAGTAATCCGCCAGCCGGCAGCGGCGCGGGAGCCTGTAACGCCGCCGCCGGCCTCGTCGGCCAGCCTGAAAAGCGCCCCGCCGGAGCCCGACCTGGCGCCGGAAATAAGCCTGAACGAAGCGCCCAGCGCGGCGGAAGACGAATATTTCAGTTCGGCGGCGCAAGCCAGCCCGCCCCAGACCGCACCCGGCCAGGCCAGCCCGCCGGCCCCGGGGCCGCAGCGCCAGGCCGACTACGCGAAAATCAGGGAAGAAGTCGAGAACCTGCCCGTGGTACGGGCCTTAAAGGAAAAACTGGGCGCCGAAATTCTTGACTACGGACCCTGGTACAAGTAATTCCAATTCCAGATTGAGGAACAAATAAAATGAAAGGCATGAACGACCTTCTGCGCCAGGCGCAGGTGATGCAGAACAAAATGGCCAAGCTCCAGGAAGAGCTGCGCGAGCGCGAAGTGGAAGCCGGCAGCGGCGGCGGAATGGTCAAGGTGGTGTGTAACGGCAAGCAGGAACTCGTTTCCATCAGCATCGAAAAAGACGCTGTTGACCCGAATGACGTGGAAATGCTGCAAGACCTGGTGCTTACCGCCGTGAACGAAGGGATGCGTCTCTCCCGCGAAATGGTCGAGCGGGAAATGGGCGCCATCACCGGCGGGATGAAAATCCCCGGCCTGTTTTAGCGGCGCGGGCTTTCCATGCGTAAAATTCCGGAACCCTTGCAGGCGGTGGTGGATCAACTCTCCCGTCTGCCCGGCTTCGGCCCCAAGTCCGCCCTGCGCGCGGCCATGCAGCTTTTGAAATGGCCGGCCGGCGAAACCGCGCGCTTCGGCCAGGCCGTGCTGGCACTGCGTGAGCGTTTGTCGCTGTGCAGCCGCTGCGGCGCCCTTACCGACCGCGAGCCCTGCTCCATCTGCGCCGACCCGGCGCGTGACCGCTCTTTCCTCTGCCTGGTGGCGGAGTGGGACAGCCTGCTCACCCTGGAACAGGGCGCGTTTTACCGCGGGCAGTACCTGATCCTGGGCGGCCTTCTGGCCCCGCTGGAAAACATGACGCCAGACCAACTCGACCTGGAACGCCTGGACCGGCGTCTGGCCGAGGGCGAAACCCGCGAGCTGATCCTGGGCCTGGGCGCAACGATAGAAGCCGAGAATACAGCTTCCTACATCAAGCGCCGCCTGGCCTCCCGCCACCCGGAAATCAACGTCACCCGCCTGGCCCTGGGCATCCCCCTGGGGGCGGAATTCAAATTCATGGACAGCGAAACGCTGCGTCAGTCCATGACGCACCGCCA
>JAISDX010000051.1 GCA_031264465.1 Deltaproteobacteria bacterium
CTGGCGAATTTTAATTTCCAGCCCGCTGTGGATGGCCGGCCGGCACCAGCCGCCCAATCTGGCGCACTGAGCCAGGCTTTGCCAGTAATCCAGAGCGGCAACGACCTGGGCCATGAACATGAAACGCGGCCGCAACGAGGAGATTTTTTCCCGCAGGGCCTGGAAAAGCGAATATTCCAGCGTGTTGCGCTTTTCCGCCGCCACCAGCATTTTCTGCTCCAGCTCGCTGAGCTCGGGAGTGGTGTAGCGCTCGGCTCCGGCCAGGGTCTGGCGGCGCGCGAAGTGACCGGGGGCCCGGTCGGCGGAAGAGCGTCCCATTTCAAAGTAGTAGCCGAATACCCGGTTCTGCCCGAGCTTCAGCTTGGGCAGGTTGTGCTCCGCTTTTTCCCGCTCCCAAAGCTGCTGGATGCGCGATTCCCCATGCTCGGCCAGGTCGATCAACTCGTCCAGTTCCGCGCTGTAGCCGGTTTTGAACAGGCCGCCCTCGGTAATGGTCTGCGGCAGGTTCTCGGCCAGGGCGGTGCGGAGCAGGGTGCAGACGTCATCCAGGTTGTCCCAGCGTTTTAAAAGTTCGCGCAACTTTTGTGGAATGTCGCGTCCGCCGGCCTCGTCAGCGGCCTGGCAGGGCTGGGCGCCGGCATTTTCCTGACTGGTCTGGCCGCCAGGGCGGGCCTGCTTGAGTACGGTAAAGAGTTCCGGCAACACGGCGAGGCTTTGCCCCAGGGACGCGAAATCGCGCGGGTAGGCGCGGTTCAGGGTAATGCGGGTGCTCAGGCGTTCCAGGTCGTAAATGCTTTTCAGCAGGCGCCGCACCGTGGCCAGTTTTTCCGGCTGGTTGACAAAGTGCTGCACCAGACTTTGCGTTTCCAGTATCGGCGCGCTTTCGCGCCAGGGCTGGCGCAGCCGCTCTTCCAACAGGCGCCCGCCCATGGGGGTGATGGTTTCGTCCAGGACATGCCAGAGCGTGCCCAGGCCTTTTTTGCCGTCCAGGCGCTGAAAAATTTCCAGATTGCGTTCGGTGATCTCGTCAACAATCAGGTGCCGCCCCAAGTTGAGCGGGGTGAAGGAGGAAAGGTGCCGGGCCTCTTCACGCTGGGTTTGGGCCAGGTAGGCCAACAGGGCGCCGCAGGCCATGACCAGTTCCGGTTTGCCGCCCAGGCCGAGCGCTTCCGCCTCAAGCACGCCCTGCGCCGCCAGAAGCCGTTCCGTGGCGCCTTTGAGGGCGAAAAAGTTGGTCATGGGCACATGCACAGTGTGGATGTTTTCCAAAGCCAGCCCGTCCGGCGGCTTGAACTTGCCCTCGGGCAGGAGCGGCAACAGGAGCTCGCGCGGGGCCAGTTTTTGCACCCATTGCCAGAGTTCGCCGCTCTTGCGACTGTGCAGCCCGGACCAGCCGCCGGTGGAGTTGTCAACCCAGGCAAAGCCGCCGCAGCCTTTCTGTTCGTCCCAGTAAAGAGCGCCCAAAAAGTTGTGGGCCTTGCCGGTCAGGCTGGATTCCTCCACCACCGTGCTGGGGGTGAGCACCCGGGTGACGGCGCGCTTTACCAGTCCTTTGGCGTTCTTGGGGTTTTCCACCTGGTCGCAGATGACCACTTTGTAACCCTTTTCCAGGAGCTGGGGCAGGTAGGCCTCCAGAGCGTGGTGCGGCACGCCGCACATGGCCACCGGGTTTTCCGCATTGTGGTTGCGGCTGGTCAGGGTAAGCTGTAACGCGCTGGCGGCCACTTCGGCGTCGGTGAAGAAAAGTTCAAAAAAATCACCCATGCGGAAAAAAAGCAGGGCGTCGGGATATTCTTTCTTCACGCCGAGGTACTGCTCGAACATGGGCGTCATTTTCACGTTTTTGACGGGTTCGGAGTCGCTGGGGCTGCTCATGGGCTCTCAACTTTAAAGTCGGCATTAGCGTGAGGATCCGGGGTAATCATTCCCCCCGGCCGCCGGAGGCAACAAGATTTAATCGTTAAGGCCCAATTTGTAAGCGGACGAATGCCAGCTACGGCAGCGTGGGCAGCAGTAGAAGAGCACGTCGCGGCTCAGGCCGCAACGGGTACAGACGAACCGCCGTAATTTTTTGGACTGGGCAATGAAAAAATCCAGATCCGAGGCCAGCACTGGCGGGAAGCCATGCTGCCCACGGGCTATTTCCAACTGGGCCAAGTGGCCGAACCAGAAATCCGGGTACAGGATCAAAGCCTTGTTCAGCCACTGTTCGGCCTGGTCGAAGCGCTCGCAACGCTTCAGCGCCAGAGCGCCGAAGTAGTAAGAGGCCAGGTCCGGCGAGCGTTTTTCTATGTGCGGCAGGAAATGCTCGGCCATATTCGCATATAGGGCGATGATCTCCTGCTTTTCAGCGGAATGGCTGAGCAGCTTTTCCGCGCCGGAGAGGTCCGAAGGGTGCCGATCCAGCAGCTCTTCAAACATCATGAAAATTTTGTCCGGCGCGACCAGTTCCAGCGCCTTCTGGAACATTTTGGCGGCCACCGGCCATTTACCGGCCTTGATGTAGTAACTCACCAGCGAACTCCAGCCTTCGGGAGAGGGCTGGTACATCTTGACGGATTTTTCGATAAAGCGCAGGGCTTTTTTGTGTTCGGCCGGATTCTGCCGGACAATGTCGCCGGCCTGGCGCACCAGATAGTGAGCCTCAGCCTGGTTGTTGCCGATGGCGGCATAAAATCGGGCGGCTTTCAGCCAGTCGCCACTGTCGGCGTAAAGCTGGGCCTGCTCGGCGTCCACCAGGCGTTTGGGTATGCCCAGGCGCTGCGCTGCGGCGTAGGCTTGCAGGGCCCGATCCAAAATGCCGGCCCGGCGGTAGTCCTGCCCGAGCTCGAAAAACACCCGCGCTTTGAACTGGGCCGGAATATCCTGGCGCACCAGAAGGCTTTCGCGAATTTGCACGGCCCGTTCCAGGTCGCCGCGCGAACGGAAGAGGCTCCCCAAGGCCAGGTAGGTTTCCACTGCGTCCGGGTTGCTTTTTACGATCTTGGAAAGGTCGCGGATGACGGACAGGGTGTCCTTTTCATCCTGGGAAACGCCGAGCTGGTTAACGTCTTCGTCAATGGCCACCGGGCCGGTCAGGCTTATTTTGATGCGCGACCATAAAGACATGGCTCACCTCGTTTCGTTCTCGCCGCTCCCGGCCGGAAGCTGCGGCTGGCTGGTAGCCTGCAGGGGCGTGACGTTAATCTCCATGTTGTCGACCAAGGGCAGTTCACGCAGGGCCTGAACTTCCTTTTCCAGCTTGCGGATACGCTTTTTGTTTTGGCGGATGCGGCTGCCGAATTTGAAGCGGCCGAGCCCGAGCATGATGATGGCCGTAAGGCCCCCCAGGCCGAAGGCCATCAGAACCACAAAAAAGAATGGCACCGGCGGGCTGAACCAGCCGTAATCGCCCACATAGACCCGGAAATTGAAAACGAACTCCTGCTCCAGCACCGCGCTGTTTTGCAGGAAAAACAAAGCCATGCCGATCAGGATTACAAGCAGGAGGAAAGTTTTAATAAACCGCATGTGATAGCTCCCGTTCCGTGGGTTTACAGTTCAGCAAAATAGGGGCGCAAGGCCGCGTAGGTTTCTTCCAG
>JAISDX010000106.1 GCA_031264465.1 Deltaproteobacteria bacterium
GCCAAAAACGAAAAAACGCGTCGCACCAAAGTGGATTTTTACACCCTGGCGCGCGGAGAAGATTGATGCGGGAAATCCGGACAAGACCCGGCCTGACCGAGCCGGTGCACGGCTCGCAACGCATTTTCAAGGCCGTGCTGGAAGCCGTGTCCCGCCCCGGCAAACTGGTCAAAGTGTTTGACCTGCCCCCTTCCCCTTACGCCGAGGCCGCGCCCGCCGGCGGAAAAACCCCGGGCCGCGGCCTGACCGGGGGGATGAGCAGGGGCCTGACCGCCTTGGCCCTGGCGCTTTGCGATCAGGATACGCCAATCTGGCTGGACTCCGCCTGCGACGACGCGGAAACGCGGCATCACCTGCGCTTTCATTGCGGCAGCCCCCTGGTGAAAGAACCGGCCGGGGCGGTTTTCGCCTTTGTCGGAGACGCCACCCGCCTGCCGCGTTTGCACGAATTCTCGCGCGGCATGCCGGAATACCCGGATTGTTCCGCCACCCTGATCATCCGGGCCGTCCTGGGCGGCCCGGCCGGCGAGAGGTTCGAATTCAACGGGCCGGGCGCGCGGGATGCCGTTTGTCTTATCCAGGGGCTGCCGGTGTGGTTTCGCAAAAGCTGGCAGGATAACCACGCCGGGTACCCATTGGGGGTGGACGCGCTTTTTGTGGACGATCGCGGCGCGGTCGACCCGCTGCCGCATTTTAAAATCCTCGGCCTGCCGCGCGGCGTTTCATTCGAGTCGGCGCGCCGGCCGCGGAGTTACAACCGGGAGAACCTTCAATGTATGTCGCGGTAAAAGGCGGAGAAAAGGCCATTGCCAACGCGCACGGGCTGCTGGCCGAAAAGCGGCGCGGCGAGCCGGCCGTGCCGGAACTTTCCGTGGAACAGGTCGCGGGCCAGCTTTCACTGGCTGTGGACCGGGTCATGAGCGAAGGCTCGCTGTACGACCGAGATCTGGCCGCGCTGGCCGTCAAACAGGCCAGGGGGGATCTGGTGGAGGCCGTGTTCCTGTTGCGCGCCTACCGCGCCACCCTGCCGCGCTTCGGTTGCTCGCTCCCGGCCGACACCGAAAGCATGCTGGTGGAGCGCAGAATTTCCGCAACTTACAAAGACGTGCCCGGCGGGCAGGTGCTCGGCCCCACTTTCGACTATACCCACCGCCTGCTGGACGGGACTTTGCTCGAGCGGCGCGAAGAACCGGCCGCCGGCCAGACCGTCGGCCAGACCGTCTGCCAGACCGCCGGCGCGGGGCATAACGAAAATGAGGATCAGGAAATTTTGAACGCCTTTCATGGCCGCTGCCCGAAAGTGCTGTCCTTTCTTGAACAGGAAGGCCTCATGCATACAGAGGCCGTGCCGGACCACGACCCCGAGCCCGGCGACCTCAGCCGCCAGCCGCTGGCCTTCCCGGCCGGGCGCGCCGTCCGCCTGCAAAACCTGGCCCGGGCCGACGAGGGTTTTTTGCTGGCCTTGGCATATTCCTCGCAGCGCGGTTTTGGCTCCACCCATCCTTTTGTCGGCGAAATCCGCATGGGCGAGGTGGATCTGGATTTCCTGCCGGAAGAGCTGGGCTTTCCCATTACCATCGGCTCCGTGTTCCTGACCGAATGTGAAACCGTGAACAAATTTTCCGGGTCCGACGGGCAGGGGGCGCGCTTTACGCGCGGCTACGGCCTCAGTTTTGGCGAAAACGAGCGCAAGGCCATGAGCATGGCGCTGGTGGACCGGGCGCTCCGCGCGGCCGAACTGGGCGAAGAGCTGCGCGGGCCGGCGCAAAATGAGGAGTTTGTCCTCTACCACAGCGACAATATTGAAGCCTCGGGCTTTGTCCAGCACCTGAAGCTGCCGCACTACGTGGATTTTCAGGCCGAACTGGAATTGGTCCGCGCGCTCCGGCGCGGCTGTGACGGCGCCCGGGCGGCGGACGGGAATGGCGAAAGCGAGGCGCGTAATGCTTAAGCCGGAAGCAAGCCAGGCGGCGGCTGAAGCGGCCGGCGGCCTGAAAGGTTACAATTTCGCCTATCTGGACGAGCGGACCAAGCGGATCATCAGGCGGGCCATTCTCAAGGCCGTGGCCGTGCCAGGCTACCAAGTGCCTTTCGGGAGCAGGGAAATGCCCATGCCTTACGGCTGGGGCACCGGCGGCATTCAGGTGAGCGCCGCGATTATGGGCGCGGACGATGTTTTCAAGGTCATTGACCAGGGCTCCGACGACACCACCAACGCCGTTTCCATCAGGCAGTTCTTCAGCAAGGTGGCCGGAGTGAAGACCACCACCCATACCGGCGAGGCCAGCATCATCCAGACGCGGCACCGCATCCCGGAACAGCCCCTGCGCGAAGGGCAGGTGGTGGTTTACCAGGTACCCATCCCCGAACCGCTGCGCTGGCTCGAACCCAGCGAGGCCGAGACCAGAACGCTGCACGCCCTGGACGAATACGGCATCATGCACGTCAAGCTTTACGAAGACATTGCCGGGCATGGCGAAATAGCCACCAGTTACGATTACCCGGTGCTGGTGAACGGGCGTTATGTAATGAGCCCCTCGCCGCTGCCCAAGTTCGACAACCCCAAAATGGACCAGTGCCCGGCCTTGCAGCTTTTTGGCGCCGGGCGGGAAAAGCGCATTTACGCCATCCCTCCCTATACCTCGGTGAAGAGCCTCGATTTTGAAGACTACCCGTTCCACGTGCAGCGCTGGGACAAAGCCTGCGAAATTTGCGGAGCCACCGACAGCTATCTTGACGAAATCATAACCGACGACAGCGGGACGCGCCTGTACGTGTGCTCCGACACCGATTATTGCGCCGCCCGCCTGGCCGCAAAGGACAGCATATGAGCCAGGGCGCGCCGGCGGAGCCTGAACTGCTCAAGGTCATGGGCCTGAGCCGCCGGTACGGCCGGCGCGTGGGCTGTCTGGGCGTCACCTTTGACCTCTGGCCGGGCGAGGTGCTCGGCATTGTGGGCGAATCCGGCTCCGGCAAAAGCACGTTGCTCAGCCTGCTGGCCGGGCGCCTGGCCCCAAGCTCCGGCAAGATCCTCTACCGCGACGCCCTGGGCCAAAAGCGCGATGTCGCCGCTCTGCCGGAAGCGGCGCGGCGCCGGCTGCTGCGCACCGAGTGGGGCTACGTGCACCAGTACGCCCGGGACGGGCTGCGTATGGGCGTGAGCGCCGGCGGCAACATCGGCGAACGCATCATGGCCTGCGGGGGCCGCCATTACGGCAATATTCGCGCCGCCGCCCTGGATTGGCTGGAGCGGGTGGAAATTGCCGGCGACCGCATTGACGACCGCCC
>JAISDX010000129.1 GCA_031264465.1 Deltaproteobacteria bacterium
GGCCTGCTTTTTCTGGTTTCCCTTTGGCTGGCCGTGCGGCTCGCCGCGCTTTTGCTCCGGCCGTTGCGCCGCCTTACGGCCGGCAACCGCGAACGGGCCAGGCAGAGCCTCCTCGGCCGCGTTGTGACCATCCGCTCCGGCACGGCCAATCATCGTTCCGGCCAGGCCGTATGCGAGGGCTACGGCGCCGACCTGATCCTCGAGGTGCGCAGCCGCCGGACGGAGCAGACTTTCGCCAGGGGTGAAAAAGCGGTGATCCTGCGCTATGACGCCGCCGGGCATCAGTATATCATTATCAGCGAAGACGAGTTCCGGGCCCGCTAAAGCCTGCCCGCCGCCCAGCAAGTTGCCCAACCCATTGGAGAGATTATGTCCATATCCATGAGTACGCTCTACCCCATCCTGTTCGCCGCCGTTGTGGTGATTGTCTGCCTGCTCGGTTTTGCCGCTCTGCTCAAGGCCTTTTACGTAAAAGTGCCGCAGGGCGTGGCCCTCATTGTCAACGGCTTGGGCGCCAAGCCCCGCGTCCATTTTACCGGCGCCTTCGTCTACCCGGTCATCTACAAAAAAGAATTCATGCGCATTTCGCTCCTCACCCTGGAAATAAACCGTAAGGGCAAAGACGGCCTCATTTGCCGCGACAACCTGCGCGCCGACATTGCCGTGGCCTTTTACCTCAAGGTGAACGCCGTTGAAAAAGACGTGCTGCGCGTGGCCGAAGCCGTGGGCGTGGACCGCGCCTCCGACACCAGCCGGGTGAACGAGCTCTTCAACGCCAAGTTCTCCGAAGCCCTCAAGACCGTGGGCAAGCAGTTCGACATGCACCAGCTCTTTGACGACCGCCAGAACTTCCGCGACCGCATTCGCGAAGTCATCGGCTCCGACCTTAACGGCTACACCCTGGAAGACGTGGCCATCGACTACCTGGAACAGACGCCCAAAACCAGTCTTGACCCCAACAATATCTTCGACTCCGAAGGCATTCGCAAAATTACCGAAATCACCGCCAGCCACAACATCGTCACCAACGAGGCCGAGCGCAACCAGGAACTGGCCATCAAGAAAAAGAACGTGGAAACGCGCGAGGCCGCCCTGGAACTGGAACGCCAGCAGGCCGACGCCGAAGCCCGCCAACTGCGCGAAATCGAGACCATCCGGGCCCGCGAGCAGGCCGAAACCAAAAAAGTGCAGGAAGAAGAACGGCTGCGCGTGGAACAGGCCCGCATCCAGACCCAGCAGGAAATCGAGGTGCGCGAGGAAAACCGCCAGCGCGAAGTGGCCGTGGCCGAGCGCAACCGCCTGCGCGTCATCGCCATTGAAAACGAACGGGTGCAGCGCGCCCGCGACCTGGAAGCCGTGGCCCGCGAACGCGAAGTGGAACTGCAAACCATTGAGAAAGAAAAGGTCGTCGAGGAAGAACGTAAAAACATCGCCAACGTCATCCGCGAGCGCGTGGCCGTGGAAAAGACCGTGGCCATGGAAGAAGAACGCATCAAGGAAGTGCGCCTGGTCTCCGAGGCCGACCGCCTGAAGCAGGTGGAAGTGATCACCGCCCAGGCCATGGCTGAAAAAAACCTGGTCCAGCAGGTCAAGCAGGCCGAGGCCGACCGCGACAGCGCCGGCTTCAAGGCCGTGGCGGTCACCACCCTGGCCCAGGCCGATCTCGAAGCCGCCGCCAAGCAGGCCGAGGCCAAAAAACGCCTGGCCGAAGGCCTTGAGGCCGAAGAAGCCGCCCTGGGCCTGGCCGAAGCCCGGGTGCGCCAGGCCCAGGCCGACGCCCGCGAAAAGGAAGGCTTGGTCGAAGCCGAAATCATCCGCCAGAAGCTCAAGGCCGAAGCCGAAGGCCTGGCCGAGAAGTTCAGCGTCATGAACAACCTCGGCGATACCGCCCGCGAACACGAAGAATTCCGCCTGCAGTTGGAAAAACACCTGGAAGAAGCCCTGGCCGGTCTTGCCGCCAGCCAGGAAATCGCCCGCAAACAGGCCGAAATTCTCTCCGCCGCCCTCACCAAGGCCAATATCGACATCGTCAGCGGCGACCCGGCCTTCTATAACTCCTTCGCCAAATCCCTGAGCATGGGCAAAGCCTTTGACGGTTTCGTGGAAAAGAGCCCGGCCGCCAAAAATATGCTGGAGGCGGTCATGGACAAGCTCAAGGGCGTAAACTTCGACCCGGTAAGGCTCTCGCAACTGGCCGACAATTTGATCGCCAAGGGGTTGGGCAAGAATTGAGGGGGCTCCGCCCTCTCCGGCCGCCGGAGGCACCACTATCCCCATGACACAAGACAACACCAACCAAGCGGTACTGGACAGCGCCGTTGCCGAGGGCGGGGCTTACGAGATTTTGCGCCGGCGTTTGCAGGAGCTGGGCGGCCGGTTGCAGACGGCCGCGGCCGACCTGAACGCGCGGCGGCTGGCCGAGTTCGGGCGCGGCACGCTGGAGTTGTCCGGGCGGGTGCGCATCCGGACAGAGAACAACTGCCTGGCCCGTGACATCGTGCGGGTGGGGGACATGTTGCTTTTCGGCTGCAATGTCTTTTTGGGGCTGAAGCGGGAAACCCGGGTGGAAGATGTTTTTTCGCTCTACCGCCTGGAAGAGCAGGACGGGGCCTACGAGGCCGCGCCGCTCCCCCTGGCCGGGAGTTTTCTGGATATTCCGGCTTTCGTGCAGGAGTTCGGCGAGCTTTACAAGTATTACAAAAACACCCGCCTGCTGCAACTCGCCGAAAAGAACGGCAAGTTGCTGGCAGCGTTCCAGATTGGCGAAAGGCATACGGACATAAGAGTTTTCCGTTGGAGCGTCTCGCCGGATTACGCCGCGATCAAGTATATCGACAACCGGGGCGAGCGCGACATTTCGCTGCCGCCTAGGCACGACTTTGAATGGGTGCGGACGACGCGCGAGGACGAGGTCAACGGCCGGTACCCGCACTTCAATATTCTGGATACGGTGTTCGTCGAGACCGTGGGCGGCGACCTCACCATCAAGCTGGAGAACAACACCGAGGACGGCCTGGGCATTTACCGCGAGCCGGTGCTGGACGAAAACCAGTCTCTGGGCGACGCTTCCATCGAATACGCCCGCATCGGCTCTTTGATCCTGCTCAAGATGCTGCCCTACCGCGAGGAGCATTGGCGCTACTTCGTTTACAACACCGTCACGCATGATGTTAAGCGCATCGACGCCATCGGCCAGTCCTGCATCCAGTTGCCCGAGGACCACGGTATTATCTTTCCGGGCGGCTATTACCTGCAGAACGGCGAATACAAAACCTTCGGGCAGAACGGCTCATCCACCGACAAGGGCATGCTCTTTCGCCGTTTGCGCAAGTCGTCCAACGGCGAGGATGTGCTGTACGCTTTTTACGAGCCCGTGGCCGGGCGGCTGGCCCTGTTCAACTACAACATGATTGAACGGCAGTTGCAAAACCCCTTGCGCGGCAACGGTTATACCGTGTTCGACGACGGGCGCATGGTGTTTCTCGAGGAAGAGGGCCGGGCCGAGCCTTCGCGCGTGCACCCCATGCAAATTTGGCAAACGCCGTATTACTCCGACGAATACGCCGCCCGCGCCCGCAACGGCAACACTGTGCTGGGGCGTATCGGCAACGCCGAGCTGGTGCGCGGCATTTCCGATCTTTACAACCTCGCGCGGCAGGTCGAGGCCCAGCGGGTTTCCGCCGCGCTTTACGCAAAGCTCGGCCAGGACGCCCTCCGGCTGTTCGACCGGTATTTCTGGTTGAAAAACGAACGGGATTTCCGCTTTGCCCCGCTCCTGCGCGAAGTGGCCCAAACCAGCGAACTGGTGCTGGACGAATATGAAAAGGCGGAAAGCATCCGCGTACAGTCCGCCCGCGCCTTGGCCGAAACCCGGACCGGCCAGCGGGATCTTTTCGCCGGCTTGGCGTCGGACGACTGGGGCAACGTGCGTGAATACGCCGACGCTCTGGGGCGCATCAACATTCAGCGCGGCCGCATCATCAGCCTGCGCGCCCTGCGCTACATGGACCAGGACGAGGTGGACCGCCTGGAGGCGGACTTGGCCGAGCGCGAAGCGGCAATTTCCCGCGCCGCCGCGGAATTTCTGGCCGGCGACAAGGCCCTGGCTCCCTTTGAAGAAAGCCTGGCCGCCAGCGGGGCGGCCACGGCCGCGGCCGCGGTGGCGAACGACCTGCTCGAGCCCGCGGCCGGGCTGGACAAAATGTCGGCCGAACTGGACATGCTCTCCAGCCTCATCGCCCGGCTGAGCTTTGACGACGTCAGGCTGCAAACCCGGATTATCGAAAATATTTCCGAGGTGTTCGCCAAGGTGAACCAGGCCCGCTCGCGTCTGGAGCAGAAAAAGTCGCGGTTGGGCAGGGGCGAGGCCGTGGACCGCTTCGGAGCCCGGTTCAAGCTGTTCGGGCAGAGCATCGCCAGCGCCCTGGCCCTGGCCACGGACCCGGAACGCTGCGACGACGAACTTTCCCGCCTGCTGCTCCAGCTCGAGGAGCTGGAAAGCCGGTTCAGTGCTTACGAGGTCTTCCAGCCGGACATTCTGCGCAAGCGCGAAGAACTGCTGGAAACCTTTGAAACCCGCAAGCAGGCCCTGCTGGACGAGCGCCAGCGCCGCAGCCAGTCGCTGTTGACGGCGGCCGGGCGTATTTTGTCCAGTTTCGGCCGGCGCACGGCCCGCTTGGCTCTGCTGGAAGAGATCAACGCCTTTTTCGTGGCCGACCCCATGGCCCGCAAGGTGCTGGAAATTGCCGGGCAGTTGCGCGAACTGAAAGATTCGGTGCGGGCCGACGATCTGGAGGCTCGCTTCAAGGCGGCCAGAGACCAGGCCCTGCGCGGCCTGCGCGACAAAACCGAGCTGTTCGAGGACGGCGGCTCGACCATCCGGCTCGGCCCGCGCCACCGCTTCAGCGTGAACACGCAGGAGCTGGACCTGACCATTGTGCCCAAGGAGGGCGAGCTTTACCTGCACCTGACCGGTACCGACTATCTGGAGCCGCTGCGTGATGCCGGGCTGGACTCCATGCGCGAGTTCTGGGACTTGAGCCTGGAATCGGAGTCGCCCGAGGTGTGCCGGGCCGAGTACTTGGCCTATTCAATGATTTGCAACGCCGGCAAAGGAGAGGGCGAACCGGGCGAAAAGGGATTGGACGGACTTTATGCCCTGTTGGCCCAGCCGGCCGAGCTGGAAAAGGCGGTGCGGGCCTTCAGCGCTCCCCGCTACGCCGAAGGCTACGAAAAGGGCATTCATGACCACGACGCGATGCTGATTCTGCAAGCCCTGCTGCCCTTGGCCCGTGCAAGCGGTCCGGGCGGCCTGCTGCGCTACTCGCCGCGGGCCAGGGCTCTGGGCATGCTGTTCTGGCGGGCCAACCGGCAGAGCCCGGGCTGCGCGCCCTGGCCGGAATGGGCCAAAACGGCGCTCGCCATCCGCAAGATTTTCAAGCCGGATCCGGGGCTGTGCACGCTCCAGAGCGACATGGAAAAATCCCTGGCCGCCTTCGCGCTGGAAAACGGCATCGGCGCCAGACGGGCTTCCGTCGGTCAGGCTTTTACCGACCAGACCGATGCCGATCAGGCCGCCGAGTTCCTCTGCCTGGCGCTGGCGCAACCCCAGTTGGAATTCCCGGTCAGCAAGTACGCCCGGCAGTTGGTGGACGCCCTGCGTTCCCGCCTGCTGGAAAACCACCACTGGACCGACTTTAACCGGACGCTGAAAAAACTGGGCAAGTACGAAAACGGCCAGGCCCGGCGTTGGGATTTGGCGCTGGACTGGCTGCGCGGCCTGACCAGCGAGCCGGAATTCGCCCCGCTGCGGCCCTACGCCGAGGAAGCGGCGGCCCTGCTCCTGCTGGCCCAATCCAGCCAGCCCCGCTCTTCCGGCATAACGCTCCAGAGCGGCGAGAGCGAAGGCCTGCGCCTGCACCCGAGCGAAGCCGACCTGCAGGTGCGGGTCAGCGGCCTGCTCGGCCAGCACCCGCGCATTCAGGCGGGCGTGCTGGAGCTCAGCCTGCCGGACTTTTTCGGCCGGTTGCGCCGCCACCGCAAGCAGGTGCTGCCGGGCTGGAAAAAGTACCAGGCAGCGCGGCAAAACCTTTTGGCCGAGCGGCGTAGCGCGCTGCGCCTGGAAGAATTCAAGCCCAGGCCGCTTTCCTCCTTTGTGCGCAACCGGTTGATTGACCAGGTTTACCTGCCGCTGATCGGCGACAACCTGGCCAAGCAGATTGGCGCGGCCGGGGCGGCCAAGCGGACCGACCTGATGGGCCTGCTCATGCTGATTTCGCCCCCCGGCTACGGCAAAACCACGCTTATGGAATACGTGGCCCACTGTCTGGGGCTCATTTTCATGAAAATTAACGGCCCGGCTCTGGGGCATTCGGTAATTTCGCTGGACCCGGATCAGGCGCCGGACGCGACCGCGCGCCAGGAATTGCAAAAGCTGAACCTGGCTCTGGAAATGGGCAACAACGTCATGCTTTACCTGGACGACATCCAGCACACCAATCCGGAATTTTTGCAGAAGTTCATCTCGCTCTGCGACGCCACCCGGCGGATGGAAGGGGTCTGGATGGGGCGCGCCAAGACTTACGACTTCCGGGGCAAGAAGTTTTGCGTGGTCATGGCCGGCAACCCCTACACCGAATCCGGCGAAGTTTTCAAAATACCCGACATGCTGGCCAACCGGGCCGACATCTACAACCTGGGCGAAGTTCTGGGCGGGCAGGCTCCGGCCTTTGCCCTGAGCTACCTGGAAAACGCCCTTACCTCCAGCCCGGCCCTGGCCCCCCTGGCCCGGCGCGACATGAACGACCTGTACCACTTTATTGAGCGGGTCCAGGGGAAGGCCGCCCGCCCCGGCTCCGGCAACGACTTGAGCTACGGCTACAGCGAGGCGGAGACGGCCGAAATCGTGGCGGTGCTTGAACGCTTGCTCAGGCTGCGCGAAGTGGTCATGGCCGTGAACCGCCAATACATCGACAGCGCCGCGCAAGCGGAGCAATACCGCACCGAGCCGCCGTTCAAACTCCAGGGCAGCTACCGCAGCATGAACAAGCTGGCCGAACAGGTTTCGGCCGTCATGAACGCGGCCGAACTGGAGCGGCTGGTAGACGATTTTTATACCGGCGAGGCCCAACTCCTGACCGAGGCGGCCGAGGAAAACCTGCTCAAGCTGGACGAGATTCGCGGCCGGTTGAGCGGGGCGCGGCAGGCGCGCTGGGAAGAGATCAAAAAGCGGTTCGTGCGCAATAAGGCCTTTGGCGGCGAAAACGCCCAGGTTGGCGACCGGGTGGTGGCCCAACTGGCCGACCTGGTGCGGAGCGTGCAGGCTTTAAGGAAAGCCTGAGGCGGCCAGGGAGCGAAAAGACCGTTAATCCGCGTTTTTTTGGCTATACACAAAGACTTTTGCTTTCCAATGTGATATGGATACCAACGCGGCTTCCCAGATCTGACTTTGGTTGCCCTCCATCACCGAGCTGCTGCGCCGGGGCCTCGCCTTGGTTCATAATATAAGTGGTTTTGGAATAATCCGGCCGTTTTGGGCCGGGGCGCGTTGCAGCGCCGTTTTTCCCGGTGTGTTTTACAACCATTTTATGGAGGTTAACCATGAAGATTCGTTATGATCTGCTGGACGTCAACAAGCGTAAGCCCGCCTATGTCAAGCTGCCGCCCTTCGGCGAAGGCCGTACCAACCATATGTTCCTGGTTGATTACGACAATGGCGAATGGCATGACCCGCGCATTGTGCCCTACGCCCCGTTGTCGATCATGCCCGGCGCCATCTGCCTGCATTACGGGCAGACCCTGTTTGAAGGCGGGAAAGCCTTCATCCACCCGGACGGCGAACTGTACGCCTGGCGCTTTGACATGAACGCCGAGCGCGTCAACAAATCCGCCGACGTCATCATGATGCAGAACATCCCGCTCGACCTGCAAATCGAAGGCTGCATGCGCCTCCTGGATGTGGAGCGCGACCTCTGCCCCACCGCTCCCGAATCCTCCATGTACATCCGCCCGCTGATGATCGGCACGCAGGACTCCCTGGGCATCAAGGCTTCCAACCGCTATATCTACTGCATCATGTTCGCCCCGGTCGGCCCCTACTACCCGGACGGCTTCAACAAGGCCACGACTCTCCTGATCACCTCCAAGTACCACCGCGCCGTGCACGGCGGCACCGGCAACTCCAAAACCGGCGGCAACTACGCCGCCTCGCTCCGCCCGTACTACTACGCCCACGACGCGGGCGCCGACCAGGTGCTCTACCTGGACGCCGCGAGCGAGTACATTGAAGAAGCCGGCGGCATGAACCACTACCACGTCCTGAAAGACGGCACTTTCATCATGCCGGAATTCAACGACAGCATCCTGCACTCCATCACCACCCGCACCGTGATGGAACTGGCCAAGATGGGCAAGGTGAAAGCGCGCTTCGAACGCATCCGGGTGAAAGACTTCGTGGCCGACATCAAGAACGGCAACATCATTGAAGCCGGTGCCCTGGGCACTGCGGCCGTGATCAGCCCCAACTCGACCTATCTGTTTGACGACGGCACTCCGCCCCTGACCGTGGCTGACGGCAAGGTCGGCAAATACAGCCGCCAGCTGTTCGAACTCTATACGGGCATGCAGACCGGCAAGATTCCGGCTCCGGAAGGCTGGGCCAGAAAAGTCGAGCGTTACCTCAAGTAAGGCCGCAACGGTTTGAAAAGGAAAAGCCCCGCCCGGGGCTTTTCCTTTAATGGCTGGCGCGGCTTTTACGCTATTTGGCGTAACTTTCCGGCGTCAGCCAGGTGAATTCTCCGTCCGGGTCGGCCGTCAGGTCGCGAATGCCGATGCGCAGAGCCCGGTTTACGGTGTCGTACATGGCCTGGAGCATGTTGGTGAACAGCCCGGAAAAGCCGCCGGCCTCGGCTCCTTCTGCGGCGACCAGTTCATAGGTGTGCCCGGCCGTGAACCGGTCGTAGCTGATGACGATGGCATTGCGATAATGGTAGCCGAAGGACTGGCTGCTGTTTGCCTCCCGGCGGTAATCGAGCACAAAAGCGTGCTTGCCTTGCGGAATCCGCACCTGGGCCCAGTAGTCAAAAGTGTCGGCTTGCCAGTTTACTTCCTCGCCGTCCATCTCCAGCACGGTAAGCGTGGAAATTACCTTGAGCGCGCAGGTTTGTTCGGCCGGCACGGCCGGGGTGTACTGTATGGAGGTGGCCGAAGAAACGCAGCCGCCCAGCAGGAGCGCGGCCAATACGGCCAGGAGCCGGAAACGCGGGTCAAGAGCTTTCATAAATTTTCCCCTTATTACCCAACTTGTTATTACCCAACTTGTAAAACAATCAGCGCTTATGATCAAATGCTCAAAGCGCGCCTCGCCGCCTTTCCGGCGGTAAAGCCGGGGCCGCTACTTGAACCCGTATTTGGCGATTTTACGTTGCAGCGTGCGCTTGCTTTTGTCCAGGGCTGCGGCCGCTTTTTCCAGGTTCCAGCCGCAGCCGTTCAGGAGGGCGAGCAGCTTGGCGCGCTCAAACTCGCTGAAAGAACCCGGCGCCGGCCGCGCGAGTTCGTCCGGGATTGCAAGCGGCGCCGGGGGCTGACCGCTCAAGGCGTTGTCTTCGCCGGGCAGTCTGGACGAAAAATCAATTTCTCCCATGGATAGGTACTTGATGACGGCGTGGTGCAATTCCCGCACGTTTCCCGGCCAGTTATGCGCCTTGAAGCGCCGCATGGCCTCTTCCGGAATCAGCGGGCGGCCCTGTGGCGGAGTGAGGCGGTTGTCGTGGTAAAAACGCTCCGCAAAGGCGGTGATCAGGATTTCCATGTCGCCGGCGCGCTCGCGCAGGGGCGGCATGGTGATGGTAAGCTGTTTGATGCGGTGGTAAAAGTCCAGGCGCATGATTCCGGCCGCGATCAGCGGGTGCAGCTTGCGGTTGGTGGCGCAGATCAGCCGGAAATGGGAGTTTTTCACCTTGGTGCTGCCCACCGGGGTGTAGCCGTGGCCGTCCAGAACCCGTAAAAGCTTGATCTGCATGCTCACGGGCATCTCCCCCACTTCGTCCAGAAACAGCGTGCCCTGGTTGACCACGTCCAGGTAGCCCTGCCGGTTTTCCGTGGCCCCGCTGAAAGCTCCCTTCACATGGCCGAAGAGTTCGCTTTCCATCAAGTGTTCACTGATGGCGCCGCAGTTAAGGGCGATGAAGGAATTGTTGTGAAAAACGCTCATTTCGTGGATGGCCCGGGCGGCCAGATCCTTGCCGGTGCCGGATTCACCCTGGATAAGCACGTGGGCCTGAGTGGGCGCTATTTTGAGGATGTTTTCGATGACGGTTTTCATGGCCGGGCTGTATCCGATAAGCTGGGCCAACGAGGTGCCGGCGGCCCGCTCGCGCGGGGCTTGCTCCGTGAGGTAGGGCAGAATGTCGAAGCCGGGCTGGAGCGTGAAATCCATGAGCACTCCGGCCGCTCCGATGAGTTCGCCGTGTTCGTCAAACAGGAGCAGGCCCTTGTCAATGACCCTTTTCGGGATGTTGCGCGCGGTGCGCAACGTGCAGAGCAGGCTGAACTGGCTGGTTTCCGTCTCGGAATGAATTGGAATGGTGCCGTACAGGGTTTCGTCCATGTTCAGGTCGGCGAAGCTCATCTTGCCGATAAGCTCTTCTTTTTTATAGCCTAGCAGCGGGGTGATGCCGTCGCTCACGAACTCGACAATCCAGCCGGCGGGCAGTTTGCGCGAATAGTAAAAGGCGAACGGTTGCTGGCCCAGCAGGCTGGAGAACAGCCTGAAGAAATTCATCATCCCTTCGGCATCGTCGGGGCTGAAATATACGTTGTGCATACCGCCTCCCTGGCCTGCCCGTCAGGCGGAAATTGCCATTTTCAGACAAGAAATGACAATTATAGTCAAAATATGGCAGTAATTGTCCTGATTTGTCCAGAAAAATTGCTGTTGCAAAAATATTAAGTAAAATAATAATGTTACGCGGTAGGTTTTTTGGCACGCAAGTTGCCATATACAAGTAAGGCCTTTTGTATTTCATCCCGGGACAGCATGAAGCGAATCAGTTCAGGCAAATTGTGTTCACCGCCAGTTTGCGTGCTTGGCCTTGTCCGGCGCGCTGCCAACAACAGGAGAATGACATGCTCGACGAAAAAACCCGCAACAGCTACCTGGAAAAACTCGCCATCGGCAACGAAGTGCTCTACTTGAGCGAGCAGGATTGCAAAGATACCGGCACCACCGTGCCGGAAATCATCGCCGCCACCGAGGCCGCCATGGCGGCCTACTCGAAAAAGGAAACCGAAATGCCGGCCAAAATCGGCCTGCACCCCATGCCCGATTCACTCATGCACGCCATGCCGGCTTACATAAAAAGCGCTTACGCCTGCGGCATCAAGTGGGGCAGCAACTTCCCGACCAACCGCCAGCACTACCCGGGCGTTACGCCCACCAACTGCCAGATAATTTACAACGACGCTTCCTCCGGCCTCCCCCTGGCCATTATGGACGCCACCTGGATTACCGAAATCCGCACTCCGGCCACGGCCCTGGTCAGCATCAAATACGGCGCGAGCAACAAAGCCAGAACGTTCGGCATGATCGGCTGCGGCATCCAGGGCAAGGCCAACGTCAAGATGATCGAACTCGTCCTGCCCGAGCTTGAGACCATTTATGTCTACAACCGGGGGCCGGCCGCCATGGACGCGCTCGTCGCGGAATGCCAGCCCAAGGTGAAGGCGAAAATCGTCAAGTGCGCGAACCCGGAAGATCTGGTGCGCAATTCCGAGGTGATTACCTCGGCCATTCCCATTGCCCACACTCCGGCTCCCTTCGTAAAGCAGGCTTGGGTGGGCAAAGGCAAGACCCTCGTCTGTCTGGACTGCCACAGCGTGTACGAAGACGCGGTCTACAAGAGCGCCACCCGCTATTACGTGGACAGCATCGAGCAGCACGAGCTCCTTAAGGGCTACGGCTACTATCCCTGGGGGCTGCCGGCCATTACCGGCGAAACCGGCGCCCTGGCGGCGGGCCTGGTGCCAGGCCGCAAAGACAAGGACGACCTGCTCATTTTCAACAACGTGGGCATGGCGGTTGAAGACATGCTCTGCGCCAAAATCATCTTCGAGCGCGCTCTGAAAATGGACCTGGGCGTGAAGCTCCCCCTGTGGAAGAGCACCAACGGTCTGCAATAACGATAACCTGTCGGCTGAACCCTCGCGGCGTGTCGGGCCGCCCCCGGTATCATCTGGAAGCGCTCGGCACGCCTAGTCAAGCAAGTCAATTTGCAGATCAATGGCAATGCGGCGTTTTTCTCCCGTTCAGCTTTGCCCCGCCAGGGCAAAGGTTCCTCACAGTCGAAAGGAGCGTCTTTGAGCTGCATTCAAACCGGGCGTCCTGCCACGGCGTCCCGCGGAGAAACTGAAATGAGCAGAATGACCAAAGATATCTGGATAATGGGCCTGGCCCTGTTTTCAATGTTTTTTGGAGCCGGCAGCGTGATTTTCCCGGTTTACCTGGGCATGGGCGCGGCCAATCAGTGGTTCCTGGGCTTTAACATCTTTTTCTGGGTGGACATCGGCATCGCCATGCTGGCCATTTTCGTCATGCTCCTGCGCGACAGCGATGTGGAAGGCGTAATGGCGCCGCTGGGCCGGGTTGCGGAAATCTTGATGATTTCCGCCATCATCCTCTGCATCGGCCCCATGCTGGCCATTCCGCGCACCGGGGCCACCGTGTATGAAATGGCGGTCGTGCCGGTGTTCGGGCGCGGCGGCCTCTGGCTGACTTCGATTATCTATTTCGGCCTGGTGCTGGCGCTGAGCATCAGGGAATCGGCCATTGTGGACATTCTGGGCAAGTTCCTTACCCCGGCCCTGTTCGCCGGCCTGGTAATCCTGATCGTCAAGGGCGTGGTCGGCCCCATCGGCCCCATTGCCGAGGCGCCCCTCATGAGCAACGTATTCGAGGAAGGACTCATTGCCGGCTATCAGGCCATGGACGTGCTGGGGGCGCTGGCCTTCGGCGTGCTGATTGTGCGCATTGCCGCCAGCAAGGGCTACACCAGCTATGCCGACAAGATGAAGGTCATCGGCCTGGGCAGCATCATCGGCGGCGCCGGGCTGTTTATGGTCTATTGCGGCTTGACTTACCTGGGAGCCACCGGCTCCGGCATTTTCAGCCTGGATATCAATCCCGGCCAGCTTTTGGTGGAAATTATCTCGCGTCTGCTGGATCAGACCGGCGTCGTGCTTCTGGGCATTGTCATCGCTCTGGCCTGCCTGACCACAGCCGTGGCCCTGGTGGGCGCCAGCGCCTCTTATTTTTCCCGGCTGAGCGGCTACAAAATCAGCTACCGGGCCGTGGCCATCCTGGTGTGCGTGTTCAGCGCCTTTATTTCCAACATCGGGCTTTCCGCCATCATTTCCTTTGCCGCCCCGATTCTGGTGTTCGTATTCCCCGGCGCGCTGGTGATGATTTTCCTGACCCTGTTCCACAAGCGCATCCGCAACGTGAACGTGTACCGCTTCGCCACAGCCGGCGCCCTCCTGGTAAGCACCCTGGAAGTGGCGGCCTCGCTCGGCGCCCCCACCGGCTTTATCTCGGTTCTGCCGCTCTCGCACTACGGTTTTGCCTGGGTGTTGCCGGCCGCCCTGGGCGGACTGGCCGGCCACTTGGTGAAGAGGCGCGGCCAGCGGGACAACCCCGGCAATTAGGCCGCCCCGCTGGTCGAACAACCTGAAATTTGACGCTTTAACAAGCCGGCCCGTAAATCCATAAAGCCGGCGCCGAAACATTGAACTGCCCCCGATCAGGGTTTTCCAGGGTTAGCCAAGTGGAGCTTGCTTGCCTTGTTTACCTTGCTGGGGGCAGATTACATGCTTAAGCGGCCTTTCCTTAACGGTTGACGCGCCAGCGGCTAGCGGGTATCAGGATGTGGCATGCCATACGCCACACTTGAAGCCCGTAAATTTCAGGCGCCGCTGGAGCCTTTTGTTACCCTGGCGCGCGGTCGGTTTATTTCAAACACGCAAGCCCGGCTTGTAAAAGAATTGGGACAGGAGAAAAAACATGAGCTTCCTCAGCGATATTGAAATCGCCCAGCAGAACGAGAAATTGGACATCCGCAAAGTGGCCGCCTTTGCCGGGGTGGATGAAAAATATCTTGAGCTTTACGGCAACTACAAGGCCAAGGTGGACCTCGGCCTGCTGCATGAAAGCAAGCGCCCGGACGGCAAGCTGATTCTGGTGACCGCCATCACCCCCACCCCGGCCGGCGAAGGCAAGACCACCACCACGGTGGGTTTGGCCGACGGCTTGCGCAAGATTGGCAAAAACGCGGTGGTGGCCCTGCGCGAGCCGTCCCTCGGCCCGGTGTTCGGCATCAAGGGCGGCGCGGCCGGCGGCGGCTACGCCCAGGTGGTGCCCATGGAAGACATCAACCTGCACTTCACCGGCGACTTTCACGCCGTGGGCGCGGCCAACAACCTGCTGGCCGCCATGCTGGATAACCACATGCAGCAGGGCAACGCCCTGAACATCGACGCCCGCAAAATTACCTGGAAGCGCGCCCTGGACATGAATGACCGCCAGCTCCGCCACATTGTCAGCGGACTGGGCGGCACCCCCAACGGCAAGACCCGCGAGGACGGCTTTGAAATTACCGTGGCCTCGGAAGTTATGGCCATTCTCTGCCTGGCCACCGGCATCGCCGACCTGAAAGCCCGCCTGGCCCGCATCGTCGTGGGCTACACCTTCGAGGGCAAGCCCGTCACCGCCGGCGACCTGAACGCCCAAGGCGCCATGACCGCCCTGCTTAAAGACGCGCTCAAGCCCAACCTGGTGCAAACCCTCGAGCACACTCCGGCCTTCATCCACGGCGGCCCCTTCGCCAACATCGCCCACGGCTGCAACTCCATCATGGCCACCCGCCTGGCCATGAAGCTGGGCGACTACGCCGTTACCGAAGCCGGCTTCGGCGCCGACCTGGGCGCGGAAAAATTTCTGGACATCAAATGCCGCCTGGCCGGCCTTAACCCTTCCGCCGCCGTCATCGTCGGAACCGTGCGCGCCCTGAAGCACCACGGCGGCGTCGCCAAGGCCGACCTGACCAAAGAAAACCTGGCCGCCCTGGAAAAAGGCCTGCCCAACCTGATCCGCCACATGGAAAACCTGACCCAGGTGTTCGGCCTGCCGGCCGTGGTGGCCATTAACCGCTTCCCCACCGACACCGAGGCCGAACTCGCCATGGTCGAGAAAAAATGCGCCGAGCGCGGCGTGAAAGCCGTGCTGTCCGAGGTCTGGGGCAAGGGCGGCGCCGGCGGCACGGCCCTTGCCGAGGAAGTCGTCCGGCTGTGTGAACGGCCCGCCAAGCTCAACTTCTGCTACGACCTGAACAAAACCATTGCCGAAAAAATTGAAGCCATCGCTCTAAAAATCTATCGCGGCAACGGCGTGCTCCTTACCCCCGCCGCCCAGAAGCAGGCGGCCGAGCTCGAACGCCTTGGCTTCGGCCATCTCCCCATCTGCATGGCCAAAACCCAGTACAGCTTCGCCGACGACGCTACGCTCCTGGGCGCGCCCTCGGGCTTCACCGTGACCGTGCGTAACTTGAAAGTCTCTTCCGGCGCCGGCTTCATCGTGGCCCTGACCGGCGACATCATGACCATGCCCGGCCTGCCCAAGGTGCCCAGCGCCGAAAAAATCGATGTGGACGAAAACGGCAGAATCAGCGGACTGTTTTAAAGGATCGATATGACGGGAGTTGCCATGAGGCTTGCCGAACAGAGTTGCGAAGAGTTTGTGGCCGCGCTGGCCTCCAAGGCGCCGGTGCCGGGCGGCGGTTCCGCCTCGGCCTTGGTGGCGGCCCTGGGCGCGGCCTTGGGCAGCATGGTGGGCAACCTTACTTTGGGCAAGAAAAAATACGCCGCCGTGCAGGCTGAGATTGCCGCCCTGCTGGAAAAGGCCAGGGCCGTTCAGGCTGAACTCCTGGCCCTGGCGCAACGTGACGCCGAGGCTTTTGAACCGCTCTCCCGCGCTTACGGTCTGCCGCAGGAAACGGACCAGCAGAAAAAACACAAAACCGAAGTGCTGGAGCAGGCCCTGTGGGAGGCTTCGGCCGTGCCGCTGCTGATCATGGAACAATGCGCCGCCGCCCTGGAACTTCACGCCCGGTTCGCGCAAAAAGGAAGCGCGCTGGCCCTTTCCGATGCCGGCGCCGGGGCCGCCATTTGCCAGGGGGCGCTCAAGTCCGCCGCGCTCAACGTTTTTATCAACGTCAAGGCCATGCTGGATCGCCCGCGGGCGGAAGAACTGAAAAACCAGGCGCACCGGCTGCTGGAGGAAACCAACCGCCGGGCCGAAGCCGTTTACCAGGACGTGCTTGGCCGGCTGCTCTAAAAAAGGAGATCTCCATGGCTACGCTGCTTAAAGGACCGGAAGTAACCGCAGCCCTGAATGCCAAACTTGTCAAGCAGACCGCCGAGCTCAAGGCCGGCGGCGTTTACCCGACCATGGCCATGGTGCGGGTGGGCGAACGGGAAGAGGATATTTCCTACGAGCGCGGCGCCGTAAAGCGCTGCCAGCACATCGGGGCGGCCATCCGGCAGTACGTCCTGCCCCTTGATGCCACCCAGGAATCCATCCTGGCGGTCATCCAGAACCTGAACGCCGACCCGACCGTACACGGCGTGCTCATTTTCCGGCCTCTCCCCCCGCACATGGACGACGCCGTGGTTCGCAACGCCCTGCACCCCTCCAAAGACCTGGACGGCATCAGCAACGCTTCGCTCTCCTACGTGTTTTCCGGTATCTCCACGGGTTTTCCGCCCTGCACCGCCCAGGCTTGCCTGGAAATCATAGATTATTACGGCATTGGGCTCAAGGGCCGCAAAGTGGCGGTAATCGGGCGCAGCCTGGTGGTGGGCAAGCCGGTTTCCATGATGCTGCTGGACCGCGACGCCACCGTCACCATCTGCCACCGTAACACCGCGAACCTCCCCGAAATCTGCCGCGCGGCCGACGTGCTGATCGTGGCGGCCGGGCAGGCCGGCATTGTCGACCAAAGCTTTCTCTCGCCCGGCCAGACCGTCATTGACGTGGGCATCCATCCCGACGCTTCCGGCAAAATCAGCGGCGACGTGCTCTTTGACCAGGCCGAACCCGTGGTCGGGGCCATTACCCCGGTGCCCGGCGGCGTTGGCGCCGTAACCACCACCGTGCTGATCAAGCACTTGGTGGAAGCCGCCCGCCGCAACTTGAAATAGTGAGGAATTATCCCGAAAGACGTTGCCGGCTCGGGAAGGCCGCCTGATTACTGCGCGCTGACCTTGGCTTCCTCTTCCCGGCCGGTTGTGAAGCCGGGAAATTCCGCCAAATATTTTTCCCAGACCGGCCGATCCCACATGGCCAGGGACAAGGGGTCGATGCGTTCGCCGTCCAGAATCACTTCAAAATGCAGGTTGGGGCCGGTGGTCTTGCCGGTGCGCCCCACAGTGCCGAGCTTGTCGCCGGTGGCGAGAACGTCGCCCCGCGCGACGGTAATTTTGTCCAGGTGCGCGTAACGGGTTTGCAGGCCGCCGCCGTGATCTAGTTCCACGGTTCGGCCGTAGCCCGCGATCACTCCGGTAAACACGACTTCGCCGTCGGCCGGGGCCACAATGCCGGTGCCGCGCGCGGCCGCTATGTCAATGCCGTTGTGCATGCGCGCCTGCCGTTCACGGCGCAGCTTGCGCGGGCCGAAGCGGGAGGTGATGCGTCCGCCTTCCACCGGCATGATCAGGAACTGCGGCGCCTTGGGCGCTTCCACCAGGGCGGCCGGTTCGACCGGGTCAATGGCGGCGGTTTCGTGGTTTTTACAGGCCGGCAGCAGAGCCAGGCCGAACAGGAGCAGAGCGTAAAGGAGTCTGGAACGGGTATTGTTCATGTATATCCATGGAGAGGACGCGCATTCAATGGCAAGGTAGCCGTGGGCGGGCCGCCGGGTTTCAGATGGCCGGAGCGGCGCTGTCCAAACTGCGTCCATAAAGGATAAAGGTTATTATTTGTCCTGGTTTCGTGATAAAACGACTTTAAAAAACAAATAATGCGCCGGATGTCAAGTTGTAAAGACTTCCTGTCGCGCTTCGCGGGCGGAACTCTTCAGTTATCGGGCCGCATCCCGGCGCGGGCCGGAGGCCCGGCCGGACCGGGTGAGCAGCGATTTGTTGGCCAGGGCCGTGTTGGCTCCGGCTTTCTTTTTTCCGTTGAGCAAAAGCGGGGTGCCGGCGCAGGCCGGGTGCAGGTCCAGGCGCAGCATGGCGCAGGCGCCCAGGGGCAGGGGCAGGGAGGCGCAGTTCAGCTTGCGCCCCAGGGCGTTGTCCCGCCAACTGAAGGCCGGGCCGAGCAGGGTGGAGCCCCAGGTCAGCCGCGACGGCGGTCCTTCCTTGCGGATGAAGTTCCAGACTTTCCAGGGAGCGAGGACTTTGCCCCGGCCCAGTCCGGCCGGCCCGCTCCCTTGGTCGCCGGCGGAGCCGCGTCTGAAAAGACCGCCAAAACCCCGCAGCGAGGCGGCATTGGGGAAAGAGAGCAGCAGGCCGCGTGAAGCCAGGCGCAGGGCTTCGCGCAAGACCGCCCACGGGTCCGCGGCAAATTCCAGGTTGTTCAGGCAGACCACGTAGTCGAAGCTCTGATCATCAAAAGGCAGGTGTTCCTGGCTGCCCAGCGAAATTTCGGCCCGGCGGCCCAGCCGGCTTGCGGCGCGGCGGGCCAATTCCTGGTCCGGCTCCTGCCCGCTGACGTCAAACCCGGCCTCCCACAGGATTTCCAGAAAAATGCCCGCGCCGCACCCTATTTGCAGCAGCCGGTAGCCGCGCCTGGGCCAACAGGCGATCAGGCCGCGCAACAAAGCCTGCTGGGCAGCCAGGGCCACGGAACCCTGCGGCGTCAGGTACCACTCGGAATAATTCGGCCGAGCGGGCCGGGCCGGTTCGGTTCCTGTTCCGTTTTTGCCGGTACCGCCCGCCATGCTTCAGGCGTCGAGCTTCAGGACGGAGTTGTCGGCGCCGGCAAACTCGCAATAGCGGAACTCGTCGGCGTCTTTTTCGTTAAGCCAGCGTCCGTCGCCGGTAAGGTAACGGAAGGTGACTTCCTCGCCCCGGGCGAATTCCAGCTCCAGGGTGAAATCGCCGTTCTTGCTCCTTTTCATGGGGCTGGCTGTCTCGGACCAGTCGTTGAAAGAGCCGACAAGGAAAACCTGTTCCGCTCCGCCGCTGTCGCCGGCTTCCAGGGTAAAACGCACTTTACCGGCCGGGCGGGCTTTTATGTATTTGGTGGAAATTGGCATACTGTATCCTCCTGATACTAGCGAGTTATGCTGTTATCGTAATACAAAGCCGGGTAAAACTGAATATTTTTCTTTATTTCTAAGGCGTGCCGGCCTCTTCCCCAAAAAAGCGTTCCTCCAGCGCCGCGCGGCGGGAGGAACGGAAAAAGGCGGCGATAAGTTGGCGATTAATGGGGGAGCGCCATGTCGAACGCCAAAGAAACCGGCCAGGCTGGACAGGGAGCCGGAGCATTTAACGGGACGCGCCCAAGCATGATGCTGAAACAGGCGGGTGTTGGTAAATCAGGCGCTCACGGCGCCAAGGCTTTCTTCCAGAGCGGCCCGGATTTCGTTTTCCTGGCCGGGAGCCAGGCCGCAAATGCCGAACACCGCCATGAACAGCATATCCACAGGCAGGGTGAGGCGCTGGCGGCCGTTGTCAATCTGGCAGAACTCCTTGTCCACCTTGAGCTGGTAGACCCGGCGGTCTTTGTCTTCGCCGGCGCCGGAGACCACGGAATAGATCAGGCGGTTTTCGTCCAGCGCGAAAAGGCGCAGGCGGGTAAGGGAGCCGTTTTCTTCGTCAAAGAAAGAGCCTTCGGAGAAAAGCCGCCCGGTGAACGAAAGGTTTCCGTCACCGTAGCCGGGCAGGCTGAATTCTTCCTGCCAGTCCTGGGCGCAAGCGCCAAAATCCGCCTTGGGAGCGGCCTTGGCCTGGCGAGCTTTTTCCCGCGTTTTGCCGGAATCTGTCATATTTCCTCCTGAAAGCAATATCTGCGCACATTACCCCGTGCCAGGGAGAAACTGTCTGCAAGGCGGGGCCGCGTCAATCCAGCCCAGGCCCGCCCAAGCCGCCTGTTGCCCCGGGCCGTTGCCTGGGGCCGGGCCGGCCCGGATCACTTGATGGGCAGCTCCAACTGGCGCTGCCAGGTGCCCTTGCGTCCTTTTTTGCCCGGCTTCACGCCTTCTTCCTTTGCGCTGCCGGCCGGTTCGGCGGTCTTGTCCCGCTCCTGAGTCTGGTCAAACAACTCGCCGCCGCCGGAGGCGGTCCAGAATTTCTGCAGGTCGGCGCGGGAAATTCTATAACCTCGTCCAAGCTTGGCCGCCTGGAGAGAGCCGTCCAAAACGGCTTTACGGACGGTTGCCGGGTGGCAGCGCAGGATCTGCGCCGCCTCAGCCAACGTAAAGGTGGTCTTTTGCATGTTACACCCTGTTAACGTCTGTTGTTAGCATCCCTCATTCATTGATGTCAACTTTGATTGTTGATAAGCTCGTTTTTTATCATTAGATAAATTCTAGACTATTTTGGTTGAGCTAAGCCCGTTTAAGCTCATTTAAACGCATTTTGACTGAAAAGACATTGTTTCAGGCTCTGTTGATCTTGTTGGATCCGGGCGTAACAATGGTTTTGTGATTTTGCGGAGTTGTGTTAACGATTAACCTTAGAGCAAGCGCGGCTTGTCTGGCAGAGTTTATGAAGTCTTTGATTTCGTCATCTTTTTTTCGCATTGCGGCCTTCAGTTCCGGGCTTACGGTCACGCCGCTGATTTGCGTCCTCATTCTGGTGGGGCTGTTCAGGGTTGAGCAGGCCTACGACAACGTGGACGCCGGCATGCGCAACTTCATGTATTCCATCTTGCGCCAGCAGCAGGAAATCAACACCACCACCCGCACTTTCCTGGCCGGCCTGGCCAGCGCCCGGGAAATTCGCGAACGCGACGTGCCGGCCAGCGTAAACCTGTTCCGCCGCTTGCAGGCCCAGGTGCGCACTTACAATAATATCGCCCTCTACGACCAGGACGGCTTCCTCAAGGGCGCCTCGGTCGAAGGCATGTCCGGCGCGCCCAAATTCATGACCCGGGCAAGCCTTGGCGGCGGCAGCGGCGACGTGGCCCGCAACCGCGCCCGCCGGGCGGCCGGTTCCGCCCCATCCGCCCCACTCGGTCAGCCCGATCCGCCCGATCAGCCAGACCCGGCGGCCGCGAACCACGGCGGCATTATAATAACCGGCGCGGCGACTCAGGAGCGCTTCAGCGCCTTTTTCCGCGACGATTCCCTGGTCTTCATTTATCCGCTGTACGACTCCGCCGGCCGCGAAGAAGGCTTTCTGGCCGCCTTCCTGAACCTGGAAGTGCAAAAGGAGCAGTTGCGCCGTCTGGACCTGCCGGCCGGGGTGGTGGCCTATTACCTGGACGCCGGCGGCAACCCGGTGTTCCGCTACGCGCCCGACCCCCGCTTTGCCGAAGCCCCGGACAACATGGGCAATTTCATGCAGATGGACTCGGTGCAGGGGGAAGGCGACATCCTGCACGTTTCGGAAAACGGGAAAAGGTATCTGTTTTCCTACGCCAGCGTCCGCCTTTCCTCCACCACGCCTTACATGTACCTGGCCTTGGCCGCCGGTGAGGAATACGCCTACGCCCCGGCCCGTTCGGAGTTCTGGCGCTCATTCAAGTTGATCGCCCTGGGAGCGCTGGGCATGGCGCTCCTGCTCTGGTTGCTTTGCCTGCTGGTATTCAAGCGGCCTTCCGCCCGCCTGCTCAAGGTGGCCCGCCGCCTGGGCCAGGGGGATTTCGGGGCGCGGCAGGCGCTGCCGGTGCACGCTCCGGGCGCTTTTGCCGGGTTTTCGCGTTCGCTTTACCAAATGGCCGAAGACCTGGAAGTGCACGAGGCCGAAATTCGGGAAGCCGGCGAGACCGCGGCGCGCGCCGGGCGTTCCAAGAGCGAGTTTCTGGCCAACATGAGCCATGAAATCCGCACGCCGCTTAACGCCATCCTGGGTATGACCTACCTGGTGCTCAAAAGCGACCTCACCTTGGGGCAGCGCGGCTACGTGAACAAAATCCAGGCCGCCAGCAAAAATTTGCTGCACGTGGTCAACGACATACTCGATTTTTCCAAGATGGAGGCGGGCAAGCTCCACATTGAGCAAATCCGCTTTTCCGTGCGCGACCTGTTCGGCAACCTGGCTTCGCATTATAACGGCCGGGCCCAGGAAAGCGGCGTGCATTTTGAAGTAAGCATTGCGCCGGACGTGCCCATGTACCTGGTGGGCGACCCGTTGCGCCTGGAGCAGGCCATCAGCCAACTGCTGGACAACGCTTTCCGCAACACCTGGCGGGGGACGGTGCGGGTGTCCTGCGCGCTGGTGAGCATCGTGCGCAGCGAGTGCCTGTTGCGCATCATGGTCTCCGACACCGGCGAAGGCATGTCGCCCGAAGAGCTGGAAGACTTGCGGGCCGCCTTTGCCGGCAAGTCGCAGCCGGAAAGCGGCGGCCCGCAAAAAAAGCCGGCCGCCGGCGGCATGGGAAGCGGCGCGGCCGGGGGGCCGGCCCTGGGCTTGGCCATTGCCCAGCGCCTGTTTGAAATCATGAACGGCGCCATCGAGGTGGACAGCGAGGCCGGGCGCGGTTCCGTGTACACCTGTACGGCCCGTTTCATCTACCGCGAGGCCGACCAGACCCGCAAGGCCCTGGTGCTGGCCGGCAAAAAAGTGCTGATCGCCGACAGCGACGAAGTCAGCCGCCTGCTGTATTCCTCGATGCTGAAGAATTTTTCCATCAACGCCAGCAGCGTGCGCAGCGCCGGCGAGGCCGAGCGGGAACTGGCCGCGGCCGACGCCGCCGGCGAGCCTTACGACTATTTCCTCCTGGACTGGCGCAACCTGGAACAGGACCCGGTGGAGCTTTTGCCCAGGCTCCGGAAAGAGCTGGCCGCCAGCAACCGGCTCAAGGTGCTGGCCATTTCGGACGCCGGGCGGGGCGAGCTCAGCAAGCTGGCCGAAGCGGCCGGCGCCGACGCTTTCCTGCACAAGCCCATGGACGCCTCGGTGCTGCTGGATACCATGATGGGCCTGCACAGCGGCAACGAAATCGCCTCGCTGGGCCAGGCCGCGGCTCGGGCGGCCCGGAACGTGCCCAAGCAGACGGTGGAAGGCCTGCGCGCGCTTTTGGTGGAGGACAATCTCCTCAACCAGCAACTGGCCCAGGAAATTATGGCCTATAACGGCATCAAGGTCAGTACCGCCGCCAGCGGCAGCCAGGCCCTGCGGGCCATTGCCGAAAGCGGCCAGGCGTTCGACGTGGTGCTCATGGATCTGCAAATGCCGGAAATGGACGGTTTTGAGGCCACCTGGCGCATCCGGCACGACGCCCACCTGGGCAGCGTGTACCTGCCGGTAATCGCCATGACCGCGCACAGCAACCCCGAGGAAATCAGCGCCTGCCACAAGGCCGGCATGGACGACTATGTGGCCAAGCCCATAGACGTGAACCTGTTTTTTGAAGCCCTGGCCCGCTGGCTGCCGACGCTGCCGGACCGGGAGAGCCTTATCCGCGCCGAAATGCTCCGGCTGCTGGACCTGGCCGTGAACAAGGACCAGTCCGCCCTGGCGCTGTTCGCCAACCTGCAGGGCGTCTTGCAAGTGTTTATCGGCGAGGGGCGGCTTAAAAAACTGCAAAAAATGCTCTGGGACAACGACTGGGCCGAGGCCGGCGGATTTATCCGCCACCTTCTGGCCGCGCTCTATCCGGACGACAACCCGGCCCCGGGCAAGCCCGCGGGCGAGGGGGCCTAGGCGTGGGCGCCGCCACCGCCATACGCCGGGCCGTGCTCCTGGTCATCCTGGTCGCCATGCTGCCGGGCCTGCTGGTGCTTCTCCACTCCGGCTACGACAGCCGCTATTCCTTGCGGGTTGAAGAATACGACGCCTTTGCCGCGCGCTTGAACAGTTTGTCCGGCCATGCCCAGCTCATTGTGGACAACTCGCACGTGCTCCTCATGGCCCTGTCCGAGTTTTCCGAAGTGGTCAACCGGGACTACCCGGCGGCTTCGGTCATGTTCGCCCAACTGTTGGACAAGTACGACATTTATTCGAACATCCTCCTGCTGGACCGGGAAGGGCGGGTACTGGCCGCCGGCCGGCACGTTTCCGGCGAACTTCACGCCGTCTGCTTCGACGTTCTGAAAGATCCCGGCCATTCAGGCAACCTGCGTGTGGGCGGCCTGGTTTGGGACGCTTCCGGCAGCCGGGCCATGGTGCCCCTAGCCGTAAGCCTGCCGCCCGCTTCGGCCTCACGGCCCGGGCTCATGTCCCCGGAAGAACCGCTCACCCTGCTGGCTTTGGTCAACGTCGAGCAGACGCTGCAATTTTTCGGCACGCAGGACCTGCCGGCGGACTATCGCCTGGACGTGCTGGATTTGAACGGCCGGATCATTTATGCCAACACCAATTCCCTGGTGGAAAACAGCTCTCTGGCGGAAGCGGACGTAGGCGAGACGGCTCCGGACTGGGCGCAGGCCTTGGCCGGACGGCAGAGCGGCTTTTACCACAGTTTTGCCCCGGACCGGCGCGAAATCATGTCCGGCTATTCGACCATCCATACCCGGGACGGCGAAGCCAGGGTGATCATCGTACGCCTCTCCGCCCCGGCCGACCGTGTTTTCGCGGTTTCGGACCATATTATCGCCGCTTACCTTTTCCTTTCCCTGTTGACCTTGGTGTTGATCGTCGTGGTGGAGCGGGGCCTCAGCCGAGGTACTCTGCTCAGGCCTCTGGCCAGGCTGAGCGGCACGGTGGAGGCCCTGGCCCGGGGCGAACTGGACGCCCGCTTCGCCAACCAGGGCCTGCCGGGCGAACTGGGCAAGCTGGCCTCGGCCTTCAACGAAATGGCGGAAGAGCTGGAAGTGCGGCACACCAAGCTCTTGGAAGCCAGGGAGGAAGCCTACCGGGCCAACGAGGCCAAGGGCGACTTTCTGGCCAACATGAGCCACGGCATCCGCACGCCCATGAACGCCATCATCGGCATGGCCTACCTGGTGATGAAAACCGACCTGGACGCCCGGCAGCGTTCATACATCAGCAAAGTTTACGCGGCTTCCAACGCTCTGCTGGGCATAATCAACGACATCCTGGATTTTTCCAAAATCGAGGCCGGGCAGCTCAGCATGGAGTTTTCGCGCTTTTCCCTGGACGATCTGCTGGAAAACACCCTTAACCTGGTGGGTCAGAAGGCCGAGGAGCAGGGCACTTCCATTCGGGTCGATATCGACCCCTTAATCCCGCCGCTGTTGATTGGCGACCCGGTGCGCCTGGGGCAAATATTCCTGAACCTGGTCAATAACGCGGTCAAGTTCACCAGCCAGGGCGAGGTTGAACTCCTCTGCCGCCTGGAGCGGCTCTACCGTGATGAAGTTGCCGCGGGCGAAGACGGCATCCAGGCCGTGCCGGCGAGCCGGGCCGCTCTTTCCTTCGCGGTGCGCGATACCGGCATCGGCATGACGGAAGAGCAGCTTAAGGGCCTGTTCCAGGCCTTTACCCAGGCCGACGGTTCCACCACCCGCAAGTTCGGCGGCACCGGGCTGGGCCTGACCATCACCAAGAGACTGCTGGAAATGATGCGCGGCGAAATCCGCATTGCCAGCGTCAAAGACCGCGGCACCACCGTGCACTTCAGCCTCAGCTTCGAGTTGCCGGACGATAGCGCCGGGCAGTCGGATCTGCCGGATCTGGCGGATCTGGAGGGCGTGCCGGTGCTGGCGGTGGACGGGGCCGGGGAAGACGTCCCCTTCCTGGCCGACCTCTTGCGCTCTTTCCGGCTGAAAGTCGACCTGGTTGCCGCCGAAATATGCACCGCCATTATCCGGGAAAACCCGGGGCGTTTTAAAATCGTGTTCGCCGGGTTGCGCCAGAATGTAGCCTCGGGAGGTGAGGGAACTTTGGGAAGTGGGGGAAGCTTCGGCGGCCTGGACCTGACCCGCCGCATCCGGCTGGAGCTGGGGCGGCAGGCTCCGGCCGTGCTGGTGTTCAGCACCATGCTTTACCCCGCCCTGCAG
This sequence comes from Deltaproteobacteria bacterium, assembly GCA_031264465.1. Taxonomy (GTDB): domain Bacteria; phylum Desulfobacterota; class Desulfovibrionia; order Desulfovibrionales; family Desulfovibrionaceae; genus WRHT01. The sequence goes on from JAISDX010000129.1 coordinate 26,118, forward strand.
GGCCAGGCCGAAGCGGCCGGCGCCGCCGGAGTGTTCCACCCGGTGGGCAAGCGGAGCAAGATGGTGGAGTTTATCCGGCGAGTGTTGCAGGAATCCGAATCCTATTTCGGGGCGGCCGCGGCCGCGGTGCTGCAACTGAGCGGCCCCGAGCCGGCCTCCGACTCCACCGAGGCTTCGGCCCTGGGTCTGGGCGGGCTGCGCGTGCTTTTGGTCGAAGACGACCCGGTTAACCAGCAGGTGACCGTGGAGCTTCTGGAAGACGCCGGCGTTCGGGCCTCGGTGGCCTCCAACGGCATGGAGGCCTTGCAGCAGCTCAACCACCGGCCGTTCGACCTGGTGCTCATGGATCTGCAGATGCCGGTCATGGACGGCTACGAGGCCACGCGCCGCATTCGCGAGGAAGAACGCTTCGCCGGACTGCCGGTTATCGCCATGACCGCCCGGGCCATGGCCGAGGAAAAACAGAAGTGCTTCGACGTGGGCATGAACGACCACATTGTGAAACCTCTTGAAGTCACCAAATTTTATCAGACGCTGCAATTCTGGGCCGGCGCCGGCGCTTCGGCCGACTCCGCCCCGGCCGCGCCCGGGGTCATACCCGGAGGCGGCGTTTCCCCAAGCGCTTCCCGTGCCGCTTCCGCCGGCGGCAATTCCCCTGGCTCTCGGGGTTTTTATGGTGTACACGAGCAGGGCGGCAGCGCTAATGAACATGGTTCAAGTGCCGATAAGGGCGATAACGGCGACAACGGGGAGAGGGCGCAAACATCCACCCGGCCCGATCCTATGGAGAAACAAGCCATGAGCAACATGCAAACCTTGCCGGACCTGCCGGGGCTGGCCACCGACGAGGCGCTCCGGCGCCTTAACGGCAGCATCAAGCTGTATTTGCGTCTGCTTTCCCGTTTCCTGGAAAGCTACGGCCAGGGACAGGGGCGTAAAAATTACAACGAAGCCGAGCAGAGCGACGATACGGAAGCCGGCATGCGCTTCGCGCATACATTGAAAGGCCTGGCCGCCTCGCTGGGCGCCACGGCGCTCACGGCAGCGGCCAAAGACCTGGAATTTGCCCACAAAGACAAGCAAATCACGTCGGAGTCGGCTGAAAAATGTCTGGCTCTGCTGGACGGCCTTTGCGCCATGCTGGAAAAAGCCCTGGGCGCTCCGGCCGCCGCTCCGGTTCCCCCATCCGCTCAAATCGCCCCGGCCGCTCCGGCCGCTGCCGGCGAGGCGGCCCGCGACATCCTGGCCCGGCTCAGAACCCTTCTGGCCGACGACGACGCCGAGGCGGCTTCGCTCTTTAACGAACACGAAACCCTGTTGGCTTCGGCCCTGCCGCCGGACAAGCTGTCTAGGATCAAGCAGGCCGTTGCCGCCTACGACTTCAGCGAAGCCCTGGCCGCGCTGGACGGATAAAGGCCGCTGGAGCCGCCATGCTGAGCCGCGCCGAATGCTTCAAGGTACTGGGGCTGGACGAATCCGCCGGTCCCAACGCCATTAAGAAAGCTTACCGCAAGCTGGCTTTTGAATTGCACCCGGATCTGAACCCGGGCCTGCCGGAGGCGGCCAAAAAATTCCAGCTTCTGAACGAAGCCTACGTCATTCTCATTCAGGAATATTCCAACACCAGCTTCGCCTCGGACCGGCGGCGGGCCGGTGCCAGAAGCGGCCCCGGCGCAAGCCGGGAAAGCGCCCGCTGGGACGAAAAAACCCGGGCCGAGGCGCGCCGCGCCTATGAAAAAGCCAGAACCGAAGCAAACCAACGGGCGGCCGAAGCCTCGGCCCAGTCTTCGCAAGACGCCAAGGCAACTTTCGACCCGGCTGCCGCCAAGGGCGCTGGCCCGGCCGGGGCTTTTCAGTCCGGTTCCCCGGTCGGTCCTTCGTCCGGCCCCACGGCGGGCGGAGCGCAGGGCCAGCCGGGCGGCGCCTATGTCGGCCGCGCGCCCGGGCGCGAGGAAATCCTGCGCGATCTCCTGAACGACCCCTTTGCCCGCCGGGTATTTGAAGATATTTACAGCCATGTGCGCTACACCGCAGGCAAGGGCGGCAAAGCCTCGCCGCCGCCACCGCCGCGTAAAAAGGCGCCGGTCAGAGTAAAGGCCCAGCCGCGCAAGTCGGCCATCTCCGCCGTGGGCGACGGCGTCTCGCGTCTGGCCGGCGGCATCAGGGGCTGGCTGCGCAAGCAGATTGACGACGAGCAGACCATGTACCTGCCGGGCGAGTCGCTGTTGCCGGGCGCGCGGGTGCGGTTGCAGGTGCGGCACGGTTTTTCCGGCGACAAAAAAACCATCGAGTTCACCCTGCCGCCGGAGTTCCTTCCGGGCAAACCCATTCGCCTCAAGGGCCTGGGCCGCCGTCTAGGCAACGTGCAGGGCGACCTTTACCTGCGCATCCTGATTGCCGCCAGGGAGCAAAAAGATCATTAATCTGCCTTTCCGGAAGTCAAAGCCCCGATCTGGCCCTTATAGCATTTCGCGCGTGAGATTGTCGCTTAACGGCGAGCAAAGCTCGCCTACGCCAATCTCGCTGGCCTTGCTACGCGTCGCTTCACAAGGTCAGAGCATTTCGTCTGAAATGCTCTAAACGGCCAGGGCGGGGCTTTGAACTATCGGTTTCCTCAAGGCTATTGCACGTCGTACTTGCTCTTGAGCTCTTCCCAGTACGGGTCGGCCATGAGGAGCTTGTAGCCTTCGTTAATCAGGTTGCGCAGTTCGGCGTCTTCGTTGCGGGTGGCTACGCCGAAGTCGTCGCCTTCCTTGAAGTCGCCCAGCACCTTGATGGGGAAACCTTTGCCGATGGCGTCGTTGGCGGGCGGCGAGTCCAGCGCGGCGGCGTCAATGCGGCCGTTCACCAGGTCTTCAATGGCCAGGCGCGGGCTGCGGTAGTAGCGCAGGGTGTAATTCCAGCCCATGCCGTCCTTGTTTTCTTCCAGCCAGGTGGCTTCGTTGGTGCCTTCCTGTACGCCCAGGCGCTTGTCGCCGGTCAGGATTTCATCCTTGGTCAGGGCGCTGTCTTTCAGGACGACCAGGTTCTTGTTGATGGCGTAGTAAGGGTTGCTGAAGGTGACCACTTTCTGGCGCTCGGGCGAAATGCTCATGCCGGAGGCGACCATGTCGATGCGCTTTTCCAGCAGGCTGGTGACGATGGTGCTCCACTCCATGGACATATGGCGCACCTTGAAGCCCATTTTGCCGGCAATCCAGTTCATGGAATCAACGTCGAAGCCGGCCGGCTCGCCGCTTTCGTCAATATAGGCGAAGGGGTGGTAGCTGGCGTCGATGCCGTTGGTGTATTCTTTTTCCGCCTTGGCTTCCTGGTCGTCGGAGCAACCGGCGGCCAGGCCGAGGGCCATGCTCATGGTCAGGGCCAAGGCCAGGGTGAAAAACCGTGAAAAACCGCGTTTCAGCATGATTCATCTGTCCTTTTTTTAAAAATTATTGTTTCTTGCCCGCTTCCTCTTCAAAAAAATAACCGGCGTTTTCCGCCTCGACTTCCATAATTTCCAGTTTTTCCTGCAACCACTCCAGCACGGCCCGGGCCGTGTGGTAGTTGAGAATGACTCTGGAGTGGATATGCCGGGTTATGACTTTCAAATCGTCGTCAGACGGAGCCATTTCGTGCCCAAGGCTGCCGTCCGGGGTCACCAGGCATTCGGAGAAAGCCGGAATTTTGTCGCTTTCGGTGTAAAAATTCAGCTCCACTTCCCCCTGCGGATTGATTCCGCCCCACACTCCGTGGGCATAGCGCACCCTGGCGGTCTGATCCTGTTCATACTCATAGCGGATGCGCACCTGAGCCAGATTTTTTTCCATCAGCACTCCATAATCGATCTTGGGGTAAAGCAAGCCGGATTTCCGCAGTCGGGGGCGGATGTCCAACTAATTTAGGCTACAAGAAAAGCCAAGTAAAGGAGTTAATTTCGGGGCGCCCGCCACTCAGGTTTTCCTATTCCTTCGCCTGCGGAATCCCTCAGATTTTCCGGCCCACAAGTTGAATGATATTGAAATATTTTCCGGCTCCCGCCTGCATCATGGGAATATCCCCCTGAGCATGTGGGTTGGGAGATTGCAGCCAGTCGTCCCACGCCTGTTGGCATGAGTTCATTTCACGCAGCCCGGTAATCGCTATGCCGGGTTCTTTTTCCCATAGCGCCCGCCACCAGCCGCAGGAATAAAAATACCACTCTGGCGTCCAGTAGGGCTGGATTTCCTCCGGCAACCGCCCTTCAGGGAAATCTTGTATAAATCCAGGCACGGCAACCGCCACAAGGCCGCCTTTTTTC
>JAISDX010000006.1 GCA_031264465.1 Deltaproteobacteria bacterium
GATCAGGTCGGCCAGGATTTCCTCCCGCCCGGCATGACCCACCAGGTTCATGGCCTTGTTCCACTTGAGCAGGAGTTCCAGGTAAATATCCAGCCCGTGCAGCGCCTGGCCGGAAAGCGCGAAACCGTGGGCGCGGCAGGCCGTTGCCAGCGCGGCAAGGCGGAGTGGCGGAGAGGTGTGTTCCATGCGCGGATCATAGTTGGGATTGCCGGCAAAGGCAATGCGCCGGAGCGCTCCGGCCGGCGGATGCGCAATGCGCTATTCCGGCGGAAAGCGAAAATGCCCGGTAATGCCCCGCTTGTACCAATACATGAAGTCGTCGCTTTCTTCGGCCCAGGGCCCCTGGTTGTGCAGCAGGTAGGGGACGCCTTCCCGGTTGCGCCTGTCCGAGAGTATGGCCACGTGATCCGGGTTCGCGAAAGTGACGATGTCGCCCGGCTGCCACAAGGCCAGGTTTTCCCGGTCGCCGGGCTTGATGGTGGTCGTCAGCGTTTTGCCGTGCCGTTTGAAGTAAACGATCAGGTTGGGCACGCGCCGGAAGTCGATGTTGGAATCCGGCCTGTCGATCCGCCTGTACTGGTGACGGTGGGCGCGGATATCGTCGGTCATGGCCTGTTTGAGGTCATATCCGGCCTGTCGCAGCGCCGCCCAGATCACGTCGGTGCACACCCCTTCGCCCTCCGGCGGGTAGCCGCCGCGATGGTAGGCGTTGCGGTAAATGGGGCGCTTTGCCACGTAGGCCCGGGCGCCGGCGATGATGTCGTCGGTGTCGGAAAGGCCGTTGCCGTTTTTGTCGGGGCGTGATTTGAAGCGGGGCAGGTCGTCCAGAGTGGAACTCGCGGTGGAGCTTGCGCCGGAACTGAAGACGGAGTCCCAGAACGAACCGGATGCGCCGGCCCGGGCCGTCAGCCCGGCCAGCAGTACGGCCAGCAGTACCAGGAAGGCGAGAGCGAAAAAACTAGCGCGTCGGTGCGCCGGGGCGGGAGGCTTTTTTTCCATGCAGCCAGTAATACAGGGGGATGCAGGCAAAGGCAATCAGCGAACTGAACAGGTAAAGCCCGCCGTAGCCGAAGCGCGGCGCCAGAAGGCCCAGCAGGTAGGGGCCGAGGCCCAGGCCCAGGTCCAGGAAGATGAAATAGGTGGAGGTGGCCTGAGCGAAGCGGTGCTTGGGCACGAGTTTAATCGCGACCGCCTGGGCGATGGACTGGAAGTTGCCGAAACCGGCCCCGAGCAGCGCCCCGGCCAGGAGCAGCGCCCCCGGCGAATGGGACAGCCCCAGCAGGCCCAGGCTCAGGGCGGTCAGCAGCAGCGCCGGGTAGGCCACCAGGTTTTCGCTCCCGGCGTCAATCAGCCGGCCGCTGAAAGGGCGGGAAACGAACACCACCGAGGCGTAGACCAGGAAGAAAAAGCCGGCTTCCGCGTCCAGGCCGCGCCCGGCGGCAAAAGGCGAGATAAAAGCCTGCACGCAGCCGTAACAGACCGCGGCCAGCACGATCACCAGGGAAACCGGCACGACCCGGCTTTCAATAAACCCGCTCAGGCCGAGGCGCTTCACCTTGGCCGGGCAAGTCTCGCCGGCCGCATCCCCGGTCGCCCCGCCCGCCGCCTCGCCGGCGGTTTCCAAAGGCGGCAGGCGTAAAAGCAGGGCGATGCCCAAGCTGATCAGCCCCAGCCCCAGGCAAAGCAGGAAGAGCGAGGTGAAGCTCAGGCTCCGCATCAGGAAAATGCCCAAAAAAGGCCCGACGGCCATGGCGATGATCGTGCTGAGGCTGAAATAGCTCAAACCCAGCCCGCGCTGGCCCGGCGGCACGATGTGAGCGATCAGCGTGCCGGTGACCGTGCCGATGCAGCCAATGCCGATGCCGTTCAAAAAGCGGATGCCCAGGAGGAGCGGCAGCGAACCGGCCACGAGGTAAAGGCCCAGGCTGGACAGGTAGATGGCCATGCCGCTGAACAATACTTTTTTATAGCCGGCGCAAATCAGCCGGCCGCAGACAAAGCGCCCGGCCAGGCAGCCGATGACCATCACCCCGGCCACCAGTCCGCCCAGGCTGGCCGAAGCCTGAAAACGCGAGGCCGCATAAGGGCTGCTGATCACGAACAGCAGGTAATAGGCGATCATTACAAACAGGTTGATCAGCGATACCGCGATAAAATTGTAGGAAAATATTCTTGGCTTTTCTGTTGTGGCGGACATAACCGCCACTCTATCCGCTTTTTGCCGTCTCTTGTCAACGGGATGCCGATCGGGGCGCATGATGTCACTTGCCAACTCGAAGCGCCTGCCATAAAACTAAGCCTGGATATTTACGCTTGCTGCGAAAACTTTGACATACCGGAAGGATTTATGAGCGAACACAGTGTACTCCTGTTCCCCGGCCAGGGGGCGCAGGATTTGGGCATGGGGCGCGACCTCGCGGAGCGCAATGCCGAGGTCATGGACCTCTGGAAAAAAGCCGAGAAGATCAGCCGCATCCCTTTGCGCGCCATTTACTGGGAAGGCGGCGAGAACATGGACGACACCGCCCGCCTGCAGCCGGCCCTGACCGTGGCCAACCTTGGCCTTTGGCTGGAGCTTTCCCGCCGCTTCAAACCGGGTTGCGCGGCCGGACACAGCCTGGGCGAATACAGCGCCCTGGCCGCCGCCGGCGTGCTGGATTTTGAAAAGGTCATGGAGCTGGTCTCCATCCGCGGCCGCCTGATGGCCGAGGCCGACCCCGAAGGCAAGGGGGCCATGGCCGCCATTCTCAAGCTGGATCTGGCCAGGGCCGCGGAACTGGTGGAGGCGGTCAAGGCCGAAAGCGGCGACGACCCCGCCCTGGCCCTGCGCATCGCCAACTACAATACGCCCGCGCAGTTCGTGGCCAGCGGCTCCAGGCGGGCCATCGAACTCTTGCAGGAAAAAGCGCGGGAATTCAAAGGCCGGGCCCTGCCCCTGGCCGTATCCGGCGCGTTCCACAGCCCGTTCATGGCCGAAGCCTCGGCCGAACTCGCCGCCTGCCTGGACAAGTGCGCTTTCGCGCAGCCCCGCTTCCCGGTTTACTGCAACGTCACCGGCCGGGCCGAAAGCAGCGCCGCGGGCCTCAAGGCCAGGCTCAAGGCGCAGATGACTTCGCCCGTGCAGTGGATTGACAGCGTTGGCAACATGTTCCAGGACGGGGTGCGCCGTTACGTGGAATGCGGCCCCAAGAGCATTTTGGGCAAAATGGTGCAGCAAATCCTGGCCGGCCGGCCGGGGGCGGAAGAATGCCAATGCCTGGGCGTTACTTCCTGCGAGGATTTGCAGGCTTTTCAATAGCCCGCGCCGGCCCCGCCGGAGATCACACGCGGATATCACAGGTGAACTCTTGCCTTTAGCCTGATAATATGCAATGTAGCCTATGAGGAGAAAGCATGCTTACAGCCAGAGATATAATGACCCCCAATCCCGTGACCATCGCTCCGGAAGCCGGGATCGTCGATGCCGTCAAGATTCTGCTGGAAAAGCGCTTCAACGGCCTGCCGGTTGTGGATGCCGAAGGCCTGCTGGTGGGCGTGATCTGCCAGAGCGACCTGGTAGCCCAGCAAAAGAAGCTGGAGTTCCCCTCGGTGTTCTCCCTGCTGGACGGATTCGCGGTGTTCGGCGCCCGCAAGGCTGAACTGGACTTTGAAAAAATTTACGCCCTTACCGTGGCGCAGGCCATGAGCCGCGATCCGGTAACCGCCACCCCGGATACCTCGCTGGAAGACCTGGCCACCCTGATGGTGAAGTCCAAGTACTATTCGCTGCCGGTGGTAATGAACGGCAAAGTGGTGGGCATAGTGGGCAAGGAAGATATTTTGCGTACCCTGGTTCATCACGGCGTCTAGCCCTGTTGCCGGGGGACGGGCCATGCGCCCGGAACCGCGCGGCTGACACAGGGCGTTTTCGGTTGGGCGGAGCGGCTGCTCCGTTCCCGGTCTGAAAACGCCCTTTTTGTTTTTCAACCCGTAACCCCCTTGCGACAAGCGGAGCGACACATGAGCACAGCGGTAAACACGGGAGCGGACGAATCCGCCGCCGATTTCGGGCCGGACTTCAAAAAGGGCGGCGGCTTGGTGCCGGCCGTCGTCCAGTGCGCGGCCACCGGCCGCGTTCTCATGCTGGCCTATATGAACGAGGAAGCCTGGAGCAAAACCCTGGCCAGCGGCGAGGCCCATTACTTCAGCCGCAGCCGCGGCAAGCTCTGGCATAAGGGCGAAAGTTCCGGCCATGTGCAAAAAGTTAAGGCCGTCCGCCTGGACTGCGACCGGGATACCGTGCTCCTCCTGGTGGAGCAGGCGGGCGGCGCCGCCTGCCATGAAGGTTACGAAAGCTGTTTTTACCGCGAACTTGCGGACGGCGGGTTCAAGACCTGCTGCTCTAAAATTTTCGACCCCGGGAAGGTGTACAAATGAGCAACCAGACCGTTAAAATAGGCATACCCAAGGGCTCGCTGGAGCAGGCCACCATTGCGCTTTTCGCCAAGTCCGGCTGGAAAATCCACATGACGGCCCGCAACTATTTTCCGGAAGTGAACGACCCGGAGCTGTCCGTCCGCCTTTGCCGCCCGCAGGAAATGCCCCGCTACGTGGCCGACGGCATCCTGGACGGCGGCTTCACCGGCAAGGACTGGGTCATGGAAAACCAGGCCGACGTGCATGTGGTTTCCGACCTGATCTACTCCAAGGTCAGCAACCGTCCGGCCCGCTGGGTGCTGGCCGTGGCCGGCGACTCGCCCTACCAGAAGCCGGAAGACTTGGCCGGCCGGCGCGTGGGCACCGAAATTCTCGGCCTGGCCCAGCGCTATTTTGAATCCAGGAAAATTCCGGTCAAGGTGGAATACTCCTGGGGCGCCACCGAGGCCAAGGTAGTGGAAGGCCTGGTGGACGCCATCGTGGAGGTGACCGAAACCGGCTCCACCCTGCGCGCCAACGGCCTGCGCATCATTGACGACGTGCTGCTCACCAACACCCAGTTCATCGCCAACCCGGCGGCCTGGGCCGAGCCCTGGAAGCAGCGCAAGCTCAGGCAAATCGACCTGCTCCTGCATGGCGCGCTGCGCGCCGAATCCGTGGTCGGCCTGAAAATGAACGTGGAAGATTCGCGCCTGGGCACGGTGCTGCCGCTCCTGCCCTCGCTCAACTCGCCCACCATCTCCAGCCTGGACGACTCCGGCTGGCACGCGGTGGAAGTGATGGTCTCGGTGGCCGTGGTGCGCGATCTTATCCCCCGGCTGGTGGAAGGCGGGGCGGAAGGGATTATCGAATACCCGCTGAATAAGGTTATATAGGGCTTTGCCTACCAGTAAGCGTAAAACAAATACAGCCAGAAACAGAAATTTATAAGCAGGGCCAGCAGCACGGCGGCGGAACCGGCGTCTTTGGCCCGCTTGACCAGGATATGATATTCGGGGGAAACCAGGTTGCAGAGGCTTTCCAGGGCGCTGTTCAGAAGCTCCGTCAGCATGACCAGCAGCCAGGCCGCCACCAGCAGCGAGATATGCCCGGCCCGCACGCCCAAAAGCCAGGCCAGCCCCGGCAACAGAACCAGGGCGACAGTTTCCTGCTGGAAGGCCGTTTCCGAGCGGAAAGTGCCGGCCAGGCCCCGGCAGGAGTACTTCAGCGCCCCCACAGTATGTTTAAAGTGCCGGACCGGCGAGAGCTTGTCATTCATTTCAGGCTGAACTCCACAGTAAAGGAACTCTCGCCCAGGGAAAAGGGAATGGCCACCACCGGCGCGTTGCTCTGGTGCTTGAGGGTGTGGTTCTTGCCCGAGACCACGCTCGGGGTGGAGCCCTGCATGCTCAGGCCGCTTTCGGCAAGGCTGGCCCGGGCCATGCCGGAAACCATGTTGATAATTTCCCCGACCGCATCGGCCGCTTCCTGGTCCGGGTTTTCAATGTCGTCCCCCAGCATGCCGCGCAGCACGGTCAGGGCCGCCTCGCGGCTGAAGGAAACCGAAATGGTGCCGGTGCAGGCCCCGGTAACGCCGATAATGGCGGAAATATCGCCGTTCATGGTGTTGTTTTTCGGGCTGTAGGGCGCCCCGGCCACCGGATCCGCAAAGGCCATGGTGTTCAGCACCTTCTTGGTGGCGTCGATAAAATGCTTGGCAATGACGATTTCTTGCTTCTGGCTCATAGCTTTGTCACCTGGGCCGCCTGTCGACCCGTCGGAAGTATTTTTTGGCGGTCTTGGAATGTTTCAGTCTAAAGTCACCGTTTATTTTCCGTCAAGCAAAGATCAGCCCGGTTCGGGTTTTTTCAGAGGGCCGCCAACTTCTCCAGCCAGCCTGGCCGCCAAATCCTCCAGCCAGGCGCCAGGTTCGCCAGGCTCGGCGGAGGCCGCAACACCCGGCAGGCTTGAATCTTCAAGCGCTTTCAGATATTGCTCCAGCAAGGGGGCCAGGTAGGCTTCGGTATCGTTGGCCGGGTCGGAGCCGTGCTCCGTTTGTTCGCCAATCCGGCCGGCCAGGGCCAGCACGGCCGGCCCGTCAGGCGGGCGGTCCAGCAGGCGGGCGGCCAGGGCCAGCACGGCCAAATTTTTTAAAGTCGGCATGGCGGGCATCTTAATTGTTTTGCCGGTTCATGTAAAACATCGGCTTACCGGCTCGAGCGGGCGGGCTCGTTGAGCAGTTCGGCCAGCCTGGCCTTGGCGTAATGGCGGCCCAGACCCAGGCTGTCGGCGATTTGCGGCAGGTTGTCCTCGGCGTCGCTGGCCCTGGCGTACAGGGGAGCCAAGTCCTCCCGGTCGTACCGGGCGGCCAGCGCCGCTTGCAGCAAAAGCCGCGGCGCGGGATGATCCAGGCAGTGCGGCATGAGCCGGAACCCCGCGCAAACCCGGCCCAGTTCCGGGGCCAGAGCGGCAAAATTTTTACTCAGGCCGGAGCCGAAAATTACCGAAGCGGAGCAGGGGGCCGAGTTGAAGAGGGTGATGGCCGCCAACAGCTCCGGCAATTCCTCCAGGCGCAGGACCGCCAGCGGATGCAGCGGCAGGAGTTCGCTCCGCCGCTCCCGGCTTCTGGAAAAACCCTGCGCGTAAATGAGCCCGCGCCGGGCGTGGGTCACGGCCCAGAAATAGTCGGTGTTTTCCAAAAAATCCCGGGCCCCGGCCGCCAGGAGCGGCAGATATTCCAGGCCGGCGCTGGCGGCGCCCAAGGCCCGGGCCAGGGCCGAGGCCGTGACCGTGGCTAGGCGCAGGCCGGTAAAACCGCCCGGCCCGGTAACGGCCGCTATTTTGCCGATATGCCCGGGCTTGAGCTTCAGGTTGCGCAGCATCTGCTCCAGGGCTGGGGCGAGCAGTTCGGCTCCTTGGGCCACGGCCTGCCAGTCCTGGGCGGCCAGAAGTTCCGGCTCGCCGGTTTCATTTTGCGCGCCCGCCTGAGCGGCTGGCCGGCCAAGCGCCAGTTGCAGCCGCCCTTCAGTGGCGTTTATGACCAGGGTGAGTTCGCCCGGCTCGATTTTTCCTGCCTGTTTGTGTAAGGAAGACACTGGCGCTCCCGGAATTGGAATTAAAGGGCCCGGATAAAAAGAGGCTGGCCCCGTCGTCTTTTTTATTGTAACTCTGCCTTTCGCGCAAGCGCTGTAGCGTCGCGGAAGCGGCCCTGCCGCAACCCCGAAGGGGGCGCGCGCCGCCGCAAGCGGCGTGACATCTCGATAGAAGAGAGGGCGGGAACATGATCGACCTGACTGTGGTATGGCATTCGCTGGAAAGCGTGCTCACGCTTTTCCTCATCAGTTTTGTGGGCTTCGCGCTGGCCCGCGCCCGCTGGTTCAGCCCGGAAACCACCATCCTGCTCCCCCGCCTGGTCATGGTGGTGGCCCTGCCGCCCTACATGCTGTACAACATCACGCATTTCATGACCCGCGAGGAACTCGGCCGGCTCGCCTACGGGGTGGTCATACCGTTCATCTCCATTCTGCTCTGCTTCGGGGTTGGGGCGCTCATGGCCCGGCTATTCAAGGTGGAACGCAAACGCTACGGCATTTTCTGCTCGGGCGTGGCCTTTTCCAACACCATCTTCATCGGCCTGCCGGTAAACCTGGCCCTGTTCGGCGAAAGCGCGGTGCCTTACGTGCTTCTGTACTACTTTGCCAACACCACCCTGTTCTGGACCATCGGCAACTACTTCATGGCCCGGGACGGCGAAGGCGCGCAAATCAGGCTGGTCAGCCGCAAAACACTTAAGCGGGTAATCTCGCCGCCCATGCTCGGCCTGATCGCCGGGGTGCTGCTGCTGGAAAGCGGCCTCACCTTGCCCGGCTTCATCGCCGAGGCCGCGCGCGGCCTCGGCGGCCTGACCACGCCCCTGGCCCTGATGATCCTGGGCATCACCATGCAGGGCGTTTCGGCCAGGCAACTGCGCCTGGACCGCGAGCAGGCCGGCATTCTATTCGGCCGCCTGGTGGTGAGCCCGCTCAGCGTGGTGTTGCTCAGCCGGGTGTTCCCTCTGCCGGACCTGATGTTCAAGGTATTCATCATCCAGGCTTCGCTTCCCTGCGCGGCCAGCTTGGCCATGCTGGCCTCCTTCTACAAGAGCGATCCGGAATTCAGCGCCTTGGCCGTGTCGTTGACCACCCTGGCGGCCATTCTGAGCATTCCGCTTTTCATGCTGCTGCTCACGCGCTTTTAGGAGCGGTTTGCAAAACAGCCGCCATATTACATGCGCATAAATATATATCAACAGGGGGGCGCCGTGAGCCCGCGGGACACGCAGAAGAACAAGGAATTTTCGGACGATGGCGTTAAAGACGCCGGCGGCGCGGGCCGCTTTTCCGGCGCGGTCATTGCCAGCACGCACGCCCCCTATCGGGTCCACATCAAAGACGACGGGCACGACTACCTGGCGCTCTGGAACGACTTTCGGCAGGGTCGCTTTGCAGGGGCAAGCACGCTCAAGCAGGACCGCAAGCGCGAAGTGCGGTTGGTCGAGGCCATGGGCCGCCAGTTCATCATCAAAGTTGACCGGCAGGTTCCCAAACGCTTCAAGAGCCGGTGGCGGCAGATTCTGGGCGGCCCCATGCACTCCGGGATCATGCGCCGGGTAAACCGGGCCGTGCGCCAGGGCTGCACGGTAACGCCCGACATCTACCTGGTGGCGGAAAGAATGGAAAAGAGAGTGTGCCGCGAAGCCTGCATCATCCAGGAATACCTGCCGGACCCGCCGTTGTGGGAGTTTTCGCGTAACGCGGCGGACAGCTACGGTTTCGACCTTACCCCGCAACAGAAAGACGAAGTCGGCAAAGCCATGCGCGCGCTGCACGAACACCGGCTGGCCCTGGCCGACCTCAACCCTTACAACATACTGGTCTCGGGCCAGGGCTACAAAATTATCGATCTTTCCTGGGCCGGCTCTTTTCGGATCGGGCAGGCTCTGGACGTTCTCAACCTGCGCCATAAAATGAAGATCCGGCTGCCTGTGCGCGGCTTCGCCCTGCGCTTGGCCTTGTGCTACCTTTCCTTGAAGTACAAAATAGAAGATCTGTTCCGCAGCCCGGAAAAAGCCAAGCTGCGCTGGCGCACGGAGCCGCTCGCCGTCAGTACGGCCAGGCTCAGGGCCGCCGCCGGCTCCAGCCCCGCCCCCGAACAGGCAAAAGACCCGGAATGCGGCGCGGCCGGGGAGCGAAAAGACCCTTAAGCCGCCCTTTCCTTAATCCTCAATCCTCCAGGGTTCTGGCGATCTTGTCCATGTTCAGGGAACGGGCCATGGCGTCGAAAATTTTCCGGTAAGCGCCGTTCTGGCGGTAGATCGCCTCGTGCGGGCCGTGCTCGACAATGCGCCCGGCTTCCATCACATAGATGCAGTCGGCGTCGATGATTTGCGAGATGCTGTGTGAAATAATCACCACGGTGCGGTTTTTCTTGATGGCGTCCAGACTGTTCTTGATCTGTTCCGTGGCCACGGCGTCCAGGCTGGCCGTGGGTTCGTCCAGGAAGATGATCGGCGGGTTTTTCAAAAACATGCGGGCAATGGCTATTTTCTGCTGCTGCCCGCCGGAAAGGTCCGGGGCGAAGGTGTCATATCCCTTGGGCAGATTCATGACCTGCTCGTGCAGGTACGCCTGCCTGGCGGCCTCGATAATTTCCCTCCGGCTGGCGCGCGGGTTGCCGTAGCGGAGGTTTTCCTCCACCGTGCCGTTGAAAATATGATTTTTCTGCAGCACCAGGCCGATATTGCCGCGCACGCAAGCGGTGTCGTAATCTTCCAGCGGCACCCCGTCCAGGCGGATCGAGCCAGAGTCCGGCTGGTAAAACTTGTCCAGCAGGTTTATGAGCGTGCTTTTGCCCGCGCCGGAAAGGCCCACCAGGGCGGTAATCCGGCCGGGCGCGATGGTCATGTTGATGTCGCGCAGGGTGGGGCTCTCGTTGCCGGGGTAAGTGAACTGTGTGTTTTGCAGCTCAAAGCGGCCTTCAAGCCGCTCCGGCCGGTAGCTGCCGCTCTGCTCCACCTGCTGCTCGGCGTTCAGAATGTCGAAAAAACCCTCGGAATAGATCAGGGCGTCGTTCATCTGGTCGTAAATGAGGTGCAGGCGGCGGATGGGCGCGGTAACGTTGTTGTAGAGCAAAATGTGAAACATGATGGCGCCGACGGTCATCTGGTCCGTAAGCACAAAATAGGTGGTGAGCAGAATTATCGCCACCACCCCGATCTGCTCGATAAAGCTCTTCAGCCCGTCAAAGAGAAAGCTGATGCGGCGGATGCGCATTTGGGCGTCGGTCAGACCGGTTTGCAGGCGCATCTGCTTTTTGCCCTCAATATCCTCGCGCCGGAAAGACTTGATTACCGGAATCGATTCCAAAATGCTCAAAATGCCCTGGCTCTTGTTTTCGCGCAGCGTCTTTATTTCGCGCCGCGCCGCGCCGAGCTTGCCGGCCTGCTTGCGGCTCACGCCATAGTAAACCGGCACTGTAAGAAAGCCGGTCAGCCCGACGTAGAAATTGGCGTTGAACATCATGAGCAGGGCGACTACGGAATTGGCGAACAGGGGCAGAATGTCGATAAAAAAATTCTGCACCAGGCGGGTCAGGCTTTCCACCCCCCGGTCGATGCGGGTTTGCAGCTTGCCGGGCTGGTTGCCGCCGCTGCTGTAAAAAGCCAGCTTGTAGGTAAGGATTTTTTCGATCACGGTCTGGGCCAGGTCGCGTGAAATGTAGATCCGCAGCCTTTCGCCGTAATATTTCTGCCCGAACTGGATAAAAACGTTGAGAGCTTCCTTGCCGATCAGAATGGCGGAAATCACGGCCAGGATGCTCAGCCCGTCCGCCGGAGTTTTGTGCGCCGCCAAAAGGCCGTTGATGGAATCCACGGTGTGGCGCAGCACCCAGGCGTTGACCTGGGCGGTGAGCGATCCGACGAGCGTGAGGAAAAGGGCCAGGAGCACCAGCCAGCGATAGGGGGCGACGTAGGGGCGAATCTGCCGGAAAAGCTGGAGCAGAGTCATGCCGGTTAATATAACGCCTGCGGGGCGCGCTGACCATTACTATTTGCGCCTTGACCTTAACCGGCGTTTCCCCGGGCGGTTCACTCTTGAAAAACGCGGCCGGGATTTGTCCGCAAATCCCGGCCGTCGAATGTCTGCCGGACGGCTTTGCCTGCCGTCGGGCAAGCGTGAAGCGTTCTATTGTAATTCAGCCATGACCTTGTTCAGTTCCTGCGCCATATGGGACAATTCCTGCACCGCGGCGGAGGACTGGACCATACCGTCGGTGGTTTCCGCGACAATCCTGCTGATCTCCTCCACGGAGCGATGGATTTCTTCGGAGGTGGCGCTCTGCTCTTCCGCCGCCGTGGCGATGGAAGCGACCACCGCCGAGTTGGCCGAAGCCAGATTGACGATTTCCGTCAGAGCCTGGCCGGAGGTATTGGCCAGATCCGTAGCCTCGGTGATGGCCTTGGCCGCCGTGTTCACTTCGTCGATGTTGGAGCGGGCCGAATTTTGGATGGCCGTGATGTTGGCGCCCACTTCATGCGTGGCGGTCATGGTCTTTTCCGCCAGCTTCCTGACCTCGTCGGCCACCACGGCGAAGCCGCGCCCGGCTTCGCCGGCGCGGGCCGCCTCAATGGCGGCGTTGAGCGCCAGCAGATTGGTCTGATCCGCGATGTCGGAGATGACGTTCATCACCCCGCCGATGCTTTCCGCCTGGGTTCCCAATTCCCGCATGTTCGTCTGGAGCGTGGTCGCCACCTTGTTCACTTCATTGATGGCCTGCACCACCTGGCCCACCAGGACCGAGCCGTCATGGGCCTTATCCTTGGTCAGTTCGGATTGTTCCGAGGCCTGCCCGGCGTGGCGGGCCACTTCCAGCACGGTGGAATTCATTTCCGACATGGCCGAGGCCGTGTCTTCCACGCGGGAACGCTGCATTTCCGCCCCGCGCGAGACCTGTTCCACTTGGGCCGAAAGTTCTTCGGAGGCCGCAGCTACCCGGGTGGAAATGCCGGCCGCCTTATCGGCCACAGTGCGGATGGTCCGCTGCGTCTGCTTGATGGCGGTCAAATCCGTGATAAACTGGAGCACGGCGGCGAGCTTGCCCTCGCGGTTCAGCATGGGGATGGCCGTATAGCTGACGTCCAGGTTTTTGCCCTGCGGGTGGGCGCGGGTTTCGGCGGTGGCGGGCTTCAGGGTTTCCACGGCTTTTCTCAGGGCGTCGTCGGAACTGTTATAGTCTTCGCGTTCCATGATCTGCTTGCAGGTCTTGCCTTTGCACTCCGTGCCGGCGACTTCGCGGCAGGCGACGTTCACGTAGGAAGCCTTGAGTTCCTTGCCGCCCAACATCACCACGGCGGAGGGAATGTTTTCCACCAGCAGGAGGAAGTGGTTCAAAATCGCGTTAGTGCCTTCGACCAGGGTGGCGAAGCCCCCCTTGTAGGCGGTCTGGTTGCCCTTGGCGTCCAGTTCCCCGTTCTCGATGCGCTTTTCCAGCGCATGGTATTCGCCGAGAATGGCTTGCAGAACCGTGGGAATCTGCCGCATGGCCTCAAGGGTATGGCCGATTTCTCCTTTCTCGTGGCGGGACAGCTTGGCCTGGAAGTCGCCCTCGGCTACGGAGTTGACAAAGGCGCTCATGCTGCGCAGCACCCGGACAAGGCCGAAGATGATGAACACGGCCACCAGAAGGCCGATGAGCAGCCCGGCGGAGGCAACGGCGAGCGTTGAAGTCCGGGCGTTGTCGTTCACCTGCACCGAGTACGCGCCCGCCTGGTCCATCTGTTTATTGACGTTCCCGCTGGCGGTTTGGATGGCCTTTGCGAGGTCGGAGTACATGGTCAGGAGAAGCTCATTGTGTTCCACCGCCGCCGTGACAGCCGTGTTCATCTCTTTGATGATATTCACCATATCGGCGTGGCACTTCTCAAGCGCGGCGAAGGCGGCGCGGCCCCGGTCGGAGATCAGCATGCCGCGTAATTTTTCCATGTGCTTGTTCAGGACATTCAGGGCTTCCATCGCCAGCGTCGCATTCTGTAGCGTGCGGGAGTGGGTGACCGTGCTGAAAGCGGCGGTGGCGGCGGCAAAATCAGTCATAAACGGGGTGATTTCACGGGCGGCGTTGTGGTTGCCGACGGCATCGAAGACTTCAGCCAGCGCGGTCATGGCCGCGCCGAAATCCCGCTCGGCCGGTTGTAGACGGTCTTTATACAGGGCAAACACCAGCAAGACATTTTTTTCCAATTCGGTGGTCACCCGCATCTGTTCGTTGGCGCTTTTTTCAACATTGAGCAGCACGGCCTTGACATCCTGGCGTTCTACAAAGGATTCGGCTTCCTTGGCGATGTCCAGGTTGGTTTTGATAAAGCCGCGCGCTTCTTCCATCAGTTTGGGCTCTGTGGTGATGCGGAACAAACGGATGCTGGCCGATGAGGCGAACTGGTTGGCGAGCAGATCGGAATAGCGCACGTTGAGCCGGGCCAGACGGCGATATTCCGTGAAGGAACTTGATATGTTGCCGAGGCTGATGTAGCCGATGGCGGCGACAGTGCCCATCAGCAGAATCATAACAATGAACCCTGTTATGATTTTCCATTTTGTGGTCATACTAGGATGCTCCTTTTTAGCTGTAGATCCGGAAGATAGAAATTTTTTCCGCTAGGTGTAATTTTTCAACAGGTTGTTAGCCTCCCTCGAATCGGTAAGCTGGAGCTGACAAGCAACGGCAAAGCGAAAAGAGGAAAAGGCGAATAGCATAAGAATGCCAAATTGACGGCCAGAGGTCGAGAAGAAATATCCGGCGGCTGAACTGTCAGCCGGCCGGCTCGTTTACGGAACGTGATTCCCTGCTTCATCCGGTGCGTCCAACCTTGGAAAACTGCTGGTGAAAACGGTCCGCCGAAGCGATAAAAGCGTCCATCAGGGAGGGATCGAACTGCCTGCCGCTCTCTTTGTTCATGATGTCGAGAACCTGTTCATGCGGCAGGGCTTCTTTATAGGGCCGCTTGGAAATCAGCGCGTCATACACATCGGCGAAAGCCATCAGGCGTCCCAAAAGCGGAATATCCCCGCCGGACAGCTGGCGCGGATAACCGGCGCCGTCCCATCTTTCATGGTGCGCGCCGGCCATGATCTTGGCATGATTCAAAAAGTCGCTTTCTTCGCTTTCCTGCTGAATCCTGATGATGATATCCTCGCCGATGCCCGCATGGCTTTTCATTTCTTCAAATTCTTCAGGCGTCAGCCGACCCGGCTTGAGAAGAATGGAATCGCGGATGGCTATTTTCCCGACATCGTGCAGCTTTGAGGATTCCCGCAACAGGGTGACGTCCAGCCCTCCCAGCGTATCGCCGTGAATACCCCGCTCCCGCAGTTCGGTAACGAAAAGCTGGAGCATGGTTCCCGTGCGCTCGACATGCCCGCCGGTAATATCGTCCCTGAATTCCACCAGGTCGCCTATGGTCGTCAGAATGGTACGCTGCAACCCGAAAATCGTTCTGACTTTATCGTTGACGAGTCTGTTCAGGTTCCTGTTCAGGTATTTCAGTTCCTGCTGCTGTTCCAGAAGCTTAAGCTGCAATTCCAGACGCATCAGCAGCAGCGGCGGGGAAAAAGGTTTGGCGATGTAGTCGACGGCTCCCAGGGACAAGCCTTTGATTTCGCTTTCAACCCCGCTTTTCGAGGTCAGGAAGATTACTGGAATATCAGCGAAGCGCGCATCTTTTTTCAGCCCTTCGATCACGGCATACCCGTCCGGCGGCGGCATGACGACGTCAAGCAGGATCATGTCCGGCAATTGCTGGCTCAATTCAAGAAACTGAAAGAGTTTCACGCCGCTCATCATGGTGAAAACGTCATAAGCATCCTTCAGGATATCTCTGGCCGCTTTCAGGATAACCGGGCTGTCATCGACAATGGCGAGTATTTTTCGACGGGGACTCGACATGGTGATCCACCTTGTTTCTCCGCAACACTGTTGGTTTGCCCGCAAAAGCGGGGTGCAGGTCAGGAATTCTTGTCCGCATTGTATATCGGGGAGGGAAGGAACGGCAAAAGCCGCGCCGGGCTTGGCGCGGTTGCTGTGGGCAGCTTAAGGGAGAGTTGTGTGTGTGTGTGTGTGTGTGTGTGTGTGTGTGTGTGTGTGTAGCAAAAATCAAGCCAGAACCGGAGAGTTCAGTCCAATCGGCTTTCTTTTTCCAGGAACGGAAAATTTTTTTTGCTTGCACTTTCATGCCGCCCGCTTAAGACAGATGGTTCAAACTCTGAACACCGCACGACAAGCCGCCCAAACTATTCAGTTACCCGATTGAAAAATAAATGGCAAGAATTTGTTGAATGCAATCCGCACA
>JAISDX010000022.1 GCA_031264465.1 Deltaproteobacteria bacterium
GTCCACGCCGTCGTGTTCCAGGCCAATCAGGCCGCGCTGAATGGCTCCGACGCTGGCCATGGAGATATTCCCGTAAGCGCTCATGAGCTTGGCGGCGTTTTGCCCGGCATATTCCAGGACCTTGCGCAGGTCTTTTAAGTCCACCAGTTCCAGTTTTTCATCGGCCGCGATTTTGAAAACCACCGTGAGCACTGCGTTTTGGGTGTCGTTCAGGTTCAGGAGGCGGCTGAGCAGGAGCGGGCCCATGTCGCTGATGCGAGTTCGTACCGGCACGCCCTGTTCACCGAAAACGTCCCAGAACTGCGCCGGGAAGGCTTTAAACTCAAAGCCTTTTTCCGCAAGTTTGTAGCTTTCCACCCGTTTGACCGCGCTTTCCTTGTTGCCGCCTTTGGCCGCCACGCCGGAAAGGTCGCCCTTGACGTCGGCCGCGAACACCGGCACGCCCATCTGGCTGAAAGTTTCGGCCAGGTTTTGCAAGGTTACGGTTTTACCGGTGCCGGTGGCCCCGGTTATGAGCCCGTGCCGGTTGGCCATTTTGGTGACTAGGCAGATTTCGTCGGTATCGTTAACCGCGATGAAAGCGCGTTTTTCCAGGTCGAACATTTCAACTCCAGTGGTTTCTTAAAGTCATCAGTACACGCCGGCGAGCCCCCGCTCGCGGAAGATGGCGTCGCAGCAGCCCAGGTGGTAGTTATAATGGCGGATCATGGCTATCACCGTGCCAAGCCGGTTCAACTCCCTGCCCAGGCGCCTGGAAACCACCGGGTTTACTTCGTCCATATTTTGCGGGGTAGTGGCAGTAATGTAGGCGTGTGCTCTTTGCTTCATTTTGGCGGCAAATGCATGCAGTTCATCTTTGTCCAGGTGGTGCTCCGGCTCCGCCGCGAGCATGGAGACTTCCGGACTGAAGAGGCTTTGCGGGGATTCTTCATCTGACCGGGTGTAAAACTCTATGCTGTAAAACGCGTGGTAAAGCTGCTGCCAGAAATACCACCCCGCCACCTTCTCCGTCCACAGGTCGGCCGGGCAGAACTCGATCTGCTTTTCCAGCATCCCCTGGAAACGATCAAAATCGTCCTTGATACATTTTACAAAAGCGTCCATTTCCATGTTTCCTTCACGTTTATATGGAAATTATAAAGACCCGTTTAAATGGAATAGTGCGCCAGACCTTTCTGGTCCGTGCGGCATTGGACCTATTGTCCGATTTCTATTTCCAATCTTGAGAAGCTATTTCATAAACAGGATTTTTATTAAGGAGCTCAGCCGATGAAGGAGCAGATTTTATCGAAGGTGGCGCGAAACTGACGGTCGACTTCCGCCGTTATCCGGCCGTTGATCGGGAAAGGATCTTCATGGCGGTAGATATAGGGATAATCCAGCACATCCACCCGCACGCCGATGTCCTTGCGGCTGCCCTGCAGCGTGTTGATTACTTCGTAGGCCGGCACCACCTCGTCCCGGGCCAGGGCGATGGCGTAAAGCCTGTCGCTGAATTCCCGGAATTTTTCCTCACGGTAGGGCAGGTGCAGGCGATAGTTCAACAGGCTCTTGAAGTTGATGCCTTCCTCAAACGCTCCGCCCAGCAGGTGGGCCAGTTGGGGACTGTTTTTCATGTGGCTTTCCAGATGTTCAACCAGGTAGGAGTAAAGACTGACGTTGGATTCGCTGTCCAGGATGAACTTGGAAACCGGCGAAAGGCGGTTGAACACCGGGCCGCCGCAGAATGTGGCGTATCTGGATTTTGAAAAATAGCCGCCCTCGTTGGTCGTCATGACCACTTCGCCCAGGAAAGTGCCGATGGAATAGGAGCAAAAGTCAATGCTGGCTTCGGGCTCTATGCCGGGGTGCCTGCCGTTCTTGATGCTTTCGACGAAGTCGATGATGTCGTGATAAGTTTCGAAACCCGACCAGATAAAGCGGTCCGGCCGGTTGTGCAGGCGGGTGCTCATGGCCACGTTGGAAAGGGTGGAGTTGATCAGCACCGGGTAACGCTTTTTGCGTTCCGTGCTGGCCCGCTGCATGTGGCGCTTGTCGCTCCACAGGGTCGGGGCTCGGTTCATATGGAAGGCAATGGGGAACATCACCACCGCCTTGCCGGTGTTGCCAGCCAGGCAGGCGGCCCAGGGCAGGTATTTGTCCCAGTATTTTTCGTTAAAGCCGTGCAGCAGAATGATGATGCCGGCCGCCTTTTGCACCCCGGCCGGGAAGATGACGTGGTAGCGGAAATTGAGGTTGTCTTCCACTTCCGAGTCGGGCTTGTTCAGGAGCATTTGCACGCCGGCCAGTTCTTCGTCGTCGCTGGTAATTTCCGGCAGGGCGTTGTTGACCCCGGTTTCGGTAAAAGGCTGCATAAAGCGGATGCGGGAGCTGAAATTGTAATTGCGGAGCACCAGGTTGCAATCCAGCTTTATTTCGTCGTCTGAATAGTTGCAGACCTGCTTCAGATATTTGTACAGGGCGGTGTATTCCACGGGTTTTCCTGTCAAGCTTTTGGGCCTGATCGGTTTTTGCGTTGTGTCAGTTAGGGACAAACCGACAAGAAAGCCTAGTGGTCCCATTTTTGGGCCATTGCAAGAGATTTTTCGGGCAGCGCTGATTATCAGCCAGGGAGTAACAATAACACTAATAAGCGCTGCCCTAAAGCAGGGGGGAAAAGAGCTGGCTCACGGGCATGAGCATGCGGACCGGCAGGGGGAGCGCATTGAAGTAGTCCTCGCGCACCAGACGGCAGTTCTGGATATCCTTTTCAAACTGTTCGCGCTGCTCTTCGGCCAGCTTGCGGTCGTAAATGCA
>JAISDX010000070.1 GCA_031264465.1 Deltaproteobacteria bacterium
GCGGCCGGAATTGAACAATTCTTTTACGCGATCCAGGTTTTCCACCCGCTTGGCCGACGTTTTACCGGCCTGTTTGTTGTTACCGCTGAGCAAGAAAAACATAAAATCCTCCTGTAATCCGCGCCGTTCCCTTTTGCCATGAACGCCGCTCTGTTTCTTGCCCTGGTCAATGCAAACACCTTGCCAAAAGCTATTAGATGCTGAATTTGCTTGTTTTTTTACAAAGCAGGTAATGTTGCACCGGCTGGAGTGAACAAAAAAATGACTGCATTCGCTTTAAAACAGCCCCTAAGCCGCGGAGCGCGCTTCAGGGGCCGCGCTTTCTTTTGACAGTCCGGTCAGCGTTTCGCCATCCGGGTACTGTTCCTCCAACAGACAGGTGGCCCGCGCTATTTCCTCGCTATCGCCGCCCAGCAGAGCCGCCATGACTTCCAGTTGCAGCACCGCGCGCAACGGGCCGTAATATTCCTTGATCATGGCCGTAAGCGCCTTCATGGCCTTTAAATCGCCTTCGTTCAGCCGCCTGGCGGCCTCCCGCGTCAGCATGGGCCAGAGGATGGCGTTCTCGTTAACCCGCCGCTCGCACTCAAACCGGTCGGCTTCCGCATCCACGGCCGCAATCGCCGGATGGACGACGCTTGCCAGCCCGGACGCTCGGCGCAGGGAGTCAAAATTCAGACCGCCGCCATGGGTGGAATCCGTGCCCTGGCCGATATTCGCCACCAGGTTCACGTTGGGGATAATGCACAGCGCCCGGCGCTTCCAGACCGAGTACTGCAACTGGTAATCCCAGGTGTTGTCCAGCCCGTGGGCCACATACATGAATTTGCGCATGAAAAACGCCGCCGCGCCGGCGTGTTGCAAAGTATCCCGCAGCCGTCCCCGGCAAAAAGCTTCCAGCCCGCGCATCTCGATGTCATAATTATGCCAGGCCCGGGCCCAGGAAGCCCAGCCCCAGATATGGGAAAACCGCGAGAAATAATAAGAACCCGGGCCGCGCTGCTTGCCGTATTGGAAATTGCTGCCGGAAATCACCATGACGCGCGCATCGTTCCGGTAGTACTCCAAAAGCTCCCGGCAGTAGTTGAAAAAATCCGGGTGGGCCACGCAGTCGTCTTCCAGCACCACGCCTTCCGGCTCCTGGCGGAAAAACCAGCTGATGGCCGAGGAGCAGGCCAGCCGGCAACCCAGGTTGCGGCGGTGGAACAGGGTTTTCACTTGGCAGGGCCAGTCCACCCGGCCGGCAAAGGCGCGCGCCGCCGCGCAGAGCGGGGCCTCGCCCGCGTGCCTGGGCCCGTCCGCCGCAATATAAAGCCGCGCCGGCCTGGCCGCGCGGATGGCCTGAAAAGAACGTTCCGTCAAAGCCGGGCGATTGAAGACCATGAATAAGACCGCGAGCTGCATATGTATCCTCCTGCTCCAATGGGAAATTCTTGCTTTTATGCCCCGCTTTCCTGCAAATTTCTTGCCATAGTCAGTTATTGAACGCCTTGTTGCCCGTTGCTTATTCAGCTATAGTTTTGCCTGCCATGATCAACTATCACATCCGCCCCGAGCCCGACCAAAAACGTCTGCTGCTGCTGGACCAGCGCCTGTTGCCGGTTCAGGAGCAATACTTCGCCTGCCTTAAGGCCTCGGACGTGATGCAGGCCATTCGCGACATGGTGGTGCGCGGCGCCCCGGCCATTGGGGTGACCGCCGCCTGGGGCTGCTGGCTGGCCGCCGTGCAGTTGGAAAAAGAAGGCCTGGACAAAAGCCGCTACTGGGAGACGCTTCTTACCGAAGCTCTGCAAAAAATCGCCATGTCCCGCCCCACGGCCGTCAACCTGGCTTGGGCCGTCAGCCGTATGCGCAAGGCCTGGATGGACAACATGCCTCTTACCCTGCCCCGCCTGATTGAGGTCTGGCGGCAGGAGGCCGAAAATATCCACGTGGAGGACATCGAACTGAACATCCGCTTGGGTGCGCACGGGGCCGAACTTTTAAGCGACGGCGATACCGTCATGACCCACTGCAACGCCGGGTCGCTCGCCACGGCCGGCTACGGCACCGCCTTGGGCGTGATCTACGCCTCCCTGGAAGCCGGCAAGAAAATAAAAGTCATCGCCAATGAAACCCGCCCCCTGCTCCAGGGCTCGCGCTTGACCGCCTATGAGCTGCACAAGGCCGGGGTGGAAGTCAAAGTGGCCTGCGACAACGCCGCCGCCCTGCTCATGCACAAGGGCCTGGTGCAAAAAATCGTCACCGGGGCCGACCGCATCGCCCTGAACGGCGACACCGCCAACAAAATAGGCACGTACGGCCTGGCCGTCCTGGCCAAACATTTCGGCATTCCCTTATACATCGCCGCGCCCTGCTCCACTTTCGACTGGCATTGCCCCACCGGCAAAGATATTCCCATTGAAGAACGCATGAGTGACGAAGTCACCCGCCTGCCCTATCCCGGCGGCCAGCGGCTGGCCCCGTCCGGGGTGGAAGCCTGCAATTTCGCCTTCGACGTCACCCCGGCCGCCCTGATTTCCGGCTTTATCACCGAGCACGGCGTGTTCAGGCCGCCCTATTTCAAAAGCTTCGCCAAACTGCGCGAGCTGGCGGGGGAAGGAGCCAAAGATTGATTTCCGGCCGGCCCGGCCGGGTTAAAGCGGTCAGCGGCACAGGGCGAGGAATTTTTCCGCCAGGGGCAGATAAGGCTGGGGAAAACGCTCCAGCAGATCCGCGAATATTTCCAGGGCTTCGCCCGGCCGGCCTTCGTAGAGCAGGGCGCCCGCCCGCCAGAACAAATATTCGTTTTCGGAAGAGAAAGCATCAGCCTTGATGTCGTCCAGCTCATACCACAGCGGCAGGCGCCGGGGGGCGTGGCTTTCCGGAAATTCGGCCAGGTGCCGGTTATGCGCTTGCTGGAACACCGTCTTCAGGCCTTCCATGCGCTCCCAGTAGACGATTCTTTTGCCGCCCATCCGCCTGGCGTATTCGTCTTTCTTGTCAATCCGGCGGGTGCCGTCCGGGCGCACCTCGGTCAGCAGCTTCAGGCGCAGCAGGCTTTTTTCCGGCTTGCGGTAATTGAAATGGTGGAAAAGCAGCTTGTGGTCCGGCCCGGTCAGGTAACCGCCGTCGTGCGTCTTGTAAGTATGCGCCCCGGCCATGCTCATGATGTGCGGTTTGCCCTTGTCATAGCGGATCAGGGGCAGCTTGTGCATGGAAATGCCGCCTTCGAACGGCTGAAAGTGGATTGGATGAAAGCCGGGGATATTGTAGGGCGGGTGGGTCGGCAAATGGTTGAGCACTTCCGCCGCCGCCACGTTTACGGCCGGGTCGAGCGAGGCCAGCCATTGCCGGACGGATATGCCGAGCCGGGTGTCCGGGAATTCGTCGCCGTCCAGGATCAGCCACCAGATCGAGGCATCGTTTTCCGCCTGGTTGACCTGGCGGATCACCGAGTTGATGGTTTCATACTTGAGACGCTCAACGTGGTAGCCGATATCCACCTTACCGGCGAACTCCGCCCCGGCCTTTACAGCGTTGGCCACGGTCGCGTCGGTGCTGCCGTTGTCGATGACGAACATCTTGTCGCAGCCTTGGGCGAAGGCGTTGCGGACCGTGGCTTCGATAATGTCGTCCTCGTTCCAGACGAAGGTAACGGCGTAAAGCTTCATGGAATTACTGTTGCGGGCGCTTTACCAGAGGCGGCGCAACTCTTCCTGGCGCGCCGGCTCCAGGTTTTTATCCAGGTGTTCCACCCGCACGCTGATGCCGGTGCCGCCGCGCACGGCGAAAAGGCCTTCCACGGTCAGGCGGCGTGGGGCCAGCAGGTTGATCAGATCTTCGGCAATCTTGTTGGTCAGGCTTTCCATGAAAGAGCCGTGGTTGCGGAAAGCGTTCATGTAAAGCTTGAAAGACTTGGATTCCACGCAGGACCGGTCGGCCACGTAGCGCACCCGGATGGTGCCGTAATCGGGCTGGCCGGTCATGGGGCAGAGGCTGGTGAATTCCGGGTGTTCGAAAGTGATCACGTAATCCCGTTGCGGGTAGCGGTTGGGAAAGGCTTCCAAAAGGGAGATATCCGGGTTTTCAAAGCGGTATTTGGTGGGCCGGCCCAGTTTGCTCAGGCCGGCGGTTTCCGGTACGTTATTATCGGCGCTCATGCTTGCTTCCTGCTTATTTGATTTCGGGGTGTGCCCAAGTTTATATCCGGCATCCGGGCAAAGGTAAAGAGCGCGCCCCGCCGATTGCATTGCCCCATAATTTGGTATAGTCTGACCCGATCTATAAAGGCTGAAAGCCGTATTTTCCCGCACGTCATCACCGGAGAACGCAATGTATTGGAGCCGTTTTTATATTCCAACTCTCAAGGAAGCGCCGGCTGACGCCGAAGTGATCAGCCATAACCTGATGATCCGGGCCGGCATGATCCGCAAGCTCACGGCCGGCGTGTACAACTACCTGCCCTTGGGGCTGCGCTCCATCAACAAGGCGGCTGAAATCGTGCGCCAGGAGATGAACCGGGCCGGGGCTGTCGAAATGTCCATGCCCATGGTGCAGCCGGGCGACCTTTGGCTGGAGTCGGGCCGCTGGCAGCATTACGGCAAGGAATTGCTCCGCTTTAAAGACCGGCACGAGCGCGACTACTGCCTGGGACCGACGCACGAGGAAGTGATTACCGGCCTCATCCGGGGCGAACTGCGCTCTTACCGGCAACTGCCGGTGAACCTGTACCAGATCCAGACCAAATTCCGCGACGAAATCCGCCCCCGCTTCGGGCTGATGCGCGGCCGCGAATTTATCATGAAAGACGCCTATTCCTTCGACAAGGACGACGAGGGCGCCGACAAGAGTTACTGGAACATGTTCCACGCCTATGACCGCGTCTTCTCGCGCATGGGCCTGCGCTTCAAGGCGGTTTCAGCCGACTCCGGCTCCATCGGCGGCAGTTTCTCGCACGAGTTCATGGTGCTGGCCGCCACCGGCGAAGATTCCATCGCGGCCTGCCGCACTTGCGACTTCGCGGCCAACATTGAGCGCGCCCCGGTCAAGTACCAGGGCAAGCCCGCGGCCGGCGGCAAGGACGCGCCCCTCGCTCCCCCTGCTCCAATAGAGGAGGTGCGCACTCCGGGCACGCACAGCGTGGCCGAAGTGGCCGCCTTCCTGAACGTGCGGGCGCAGGACCTGGTCAAGACCATTCTGTTCGTGGTGGACGGCCAAAGCGTGGCCGTGCTGGTGCGCGGCGACCGGGAAGTGAACGACATCAAGCTGAAAAATTACCTCAAGGCCCAGGAAGTCGAGTTCATGGAACCGGAAATGGTCAAAGCCGTGACCGGAGCCGAGGTTGGTTACGCCGGCCCGGTGGGCCTTAAAGTGGACAAGCTTTTGGCCGACCCGGAAGTGCTGGAACGCGACGCCTGGGTGACCGGGGCCAACAAGACCGACCACCACCTGAAAAACGTGAACATCCCGCGCGACGTGAAAAACGTGGACGTGCAGGACCTGCGCAATATCGACGAAGGCGACGTCTGTCCGCAGTGCGGCGGCGCCATTGACCTGCCGCGCGGCATCGAAGTGGGCCACGTGTTCAAACTGGGCACCAAGTACTCGGAAGCCATGAACGCCAAGTTTCTGGACGCCGACGGGCAGGAAAAGTTCTTCATCATGGGCTGCTACGGCATCGGCGTTACCCGGGTGGTGGCGGCCTCCATCGAGCAGAACCACGACGACAAGGGCATCATCTTCTCGCCGCCCATCGCGCCGTTTGAAGTGCTGATCTTCAACCTGGACCCGAAAAACGCCGACGTGAACGCCGAGGCCGGGCGCCTGCACGATTTCATCGAAAGCCTCGGGCTGGACGTGCTGGTGGACGACCGCGACGAGAGGCCGGGCGTGAAGTTCAACGACGGTGACCTGGTGGGCATGCCCATGCAGCTTATCGTGTCCCGCAAGGGCCTGGAAAAACGCATTGTGGAAGCCAAAGACCGCCGCAACGGCGAACGTGCGGAACTCCCCCTGGACGACTTCGCCGATGCCTTCGTCCAGTGGAAGGCCAAAGTGTATGCGGGCTGGAACATTTAGGGAAGCACTGCTTAATGGTCTTTTTGTTCCCTGGCCGCGTCAGGCTCGCCCCGTGCGAAGCTCATGTATGTCTTGATACACTTCGCTCCGCCCGGAACTCGCCTTTCTTGCCAGGAAACAAAAATCCCCATTAAGCAGCGCTTCCCTTGAGCCCGCCGCGTAGTTTTTGCTATTCGATGGTCAAAACCACCTTGCCGAGCTTGCCGCCCTTTTCGATAATGTCGATATGGGCCTGCTTGGCCTCGGCCAGGGGGTAACGCTCGCCGACAACCGGCTTCAGCACGCCGGTGCGCAGCCCGGCCGCCAGGTAGTGGTTGGCCTGCCGGAATTCTTCCGGCTTGAAATTCCAGATAGCCATGCCGTAAAGAGCGGATTCCTTTACCATCATGGAGCGCGGGGTGAAGGTGAGGGAGCCGCGGCTGCCGTTGATCACCACCCGGCCGTACATGGCCACGCGTTTCATGTCCTCTTCCAGGTTGACGTCGGCCAGCATTTCGATGATCACATCCGGTCCTTTGCCGCCGGTGGCCTTGACCATTTTGTCCATGTAGCCTTCTTCGGTGTGGTTGAACACTTCGTCAGCGCCCAGATCCCGCACCATTTGCAGAGCCTTGGCGGAACCGGCGCTGGCCAGCACCCTGGCGCCGTGCGCGCTGGCCATCTGCACGCCCAGCGTGCCCACGCCGCCGCTGGCGCCGTGAATAAATACGGTTTCACCGGGCATGAGCCTGGCGCTCTGGAACAGGCCGCGGTAAGCGGCCAGCCCCGGCACGCCCATGGCCGCGCCCTGTTCAAAGCTGACAAATTCGGGCAGGGGGTGCACGGCGTCTTCGTCGGTGACTACAAATTCGGCGTAGGTGCCGGTCTTTTTCTTGGCCAGCAGAGAGGAGACAAACACGCGCTCGCCCTTTTTCAGGCGGGTCACGCCGGCGCCCACGGCATCCACCGCCCCGGCTCCGTCAAAGCCGATGCCGGCGGGCAGGGCGGGCTTGTAGAAGGCGTAATTGCCGGTGCGCGTGTAAGTTTCAGCCGGGTTGACGCCGGCGGCGTAAAGCCGAACGCGGACTTCGCCGGTTTCCGGTTCCGGCGTGGGAATTTCTTTATATTCCAGAACTTCGGGACCGCCAAAGGCCGACAATTGAATAGCTCGCATAGTCACCTCGTCAAACAAGTTGGCTGTTAAGGGGTACGCCATTAGAGAGCATTTCGACATTGCATATCTATTCCGGTGAAATGCTCTGGCCTTGCGGAGCAAAGTGTAGCAAGGCCAGCGAGATTGGCGTAGGCGAGCTTTGCTCGCCGTTAAGCGACAATCTCAAGCGCGGCATGCTATATTGACAAGGCCCGCCCGGTATGCCGCCAAGCGGGCCTTGCAGCTTGGGAAGCGCTGCTTAATGAGGATTTTTGTTTCCTGGCAAGGAAGGCGAGTTCCGGGCGGAGCGAATTGTATCAAAACATACATGAGCTTCGCACGGGGCGAGCCTGACGCGGCCAGGGAGCAAAAAGACCATTAATCGGCGTTTCCCGTGGTTTGCCTTGGCGCTCTAGTCGAGCCGCTTCAGGATAGCGCCTACCTTGTTGATGCCTTCAATGATTTTTTCGTCCGGCACGCAGGAGTAGTTCACCCGGGCGTGGTTGTGTTCGACGTTGAGCGGGAAGAAGCCGGCGCCCGGCACATAAGCGGCGCGCGCTTCGGGCAGGATGTGTTCCTTCATGACTTTTTCGGAATCGAGCTTCGGGTTAATGGTCAGCCAGGTGAACAGGCCGCCCTGCGGAATGGTCCAGGAGCAGGAAGCCGGGAAGGCTTCCTGCATGACCTTGAGCATGACGTTGCGCTTGCGCAGGTAAGCGCTGCGCAGCACTTCAATGTGCTCGTCGATGTTGTACATGTCCATGAAGCGGTCCACCAGCCACATGTTCAGGGTGGAGCACTGGGTGTCGGCGGCCATCTTCAGGAGCACCATCTTGGCGGCGATTTCCTTGGGGGCGACCACCCAGCCCAGGCGCATGCCGGGGCTCAGAATCTTGGAGAAAGAGCCCAGGAAAATCACGCGGTCTTCCTTGTCCATGCTCTTGATGGTCGGAACGTGCTCGCCTTCGTAGCGGATTTCGCGGTACGGGGTGTCTTCCAGAATAATCACGTTGTACTTGCTGGCCAGGGCGAGCAGTCTCTTTTTGCGCTCCAGGCTCATGCACACGCCCATGGGGTTCTGGAAGTCCGGAATGGTGTAGATGAACTTGACCTTCTTGGTGGTCTTCAGGATTTCTTCCAGTTCGTCCATGTTCATGCCGTCCTTGTCCATGGAGCAGCATTTGTACTGGGGCTGATACTGGTTGAAGGCGATGAGGCCGCCCAGGAAAGTGGGGCGCTCGGTGACGATGACGTCGCCCTTGTCGATGAACAGCTTGGCCACGAGGTCCATGCCCTGCTGGCCGCCCTGAATGATGAAGAGATTTTCGATGGTGCAGTCCACGCCGCCGGTCTTCTTCATGCGGGCGCAGAGTTTTTCACGCAGGGAGGGCAGACCGTCGGAGGAGGTGTACTGGAGGGCCGTGCCGCCGTTGTTGCGCATCACGTCCGTGAAGACGTTGATCAGCTTTTCCGTGGGGAAAAGAGTCGGATCCGGAAACCCGCCGCCGAAAGAAATGATGTCCGGCTGGTTGGCCAGCGCGAGCAGTTCGCGAATAGCCGAGGGTTTAACCACTTCCATGCGTTCCGCATATAATTTGTCATGCAGCATAATCCGCCCTCCATTTGGGTTGGTTTGATTGGTTAAAACAGACAATAGGTTCTGTGTTCTCCGGACATGAATAATGTTATGCGCGGCATCAATACTATTCAGCGCATAAGAGGCCGCCCCTTCTTGCCGCAGTGGAAAATACGGGGTACTCGTCCCTATACACCAGGATATCGGTATTTGTAAATCGGTGCGGAAAAATCCGCGCTACCCTTAGCAGGAGGTAACCATGCTGACCAAAGATCAAATGCAAAAAGCTTCGGCCATGCTGATCAAGTGTAACAAAGAGCGCACGCTGATCGACGCTCTGCCGGAAGAACTGCGCCCGCGGACCCGAGCCGAGGGCTACGCCATTCAGGAGTTCGTCATGCGTGAAACCGCCCACCCCCTGCTGGGCTGGAAAATAGCCGCCACCAGCCTGGGCGGGCAAAAGCACGTCATGGTGGACGAGCCTTTTGCCGGGCGTATTTTACGGGAAATCGTGCTCCCGAGCGGCGGGAGCGTGCCCCTGAACAACAGCAACATGAGCTGCGCCGAGTTCGAATTCGGCTTCCGGCTCGGCCAAGACCTGCCCCCGCGCGCCGCCCCTTACAGCATGGCGGAAGTCATGGACCATGTGGCGGCCCTCTTTCCTGCCATTGAATCCCCGGACTGCCGCTACACCGACTTTACCGCCGTGGGCGGCCCGCAGCTCATTGCCGACAACGCTTGCGGCTACTATTTCGTCTTTGGCGACGACGTAAAAGTGGACTGGCGCCAATACGACTTGGCCACCCACCCGGTACACGCCACCCGTAACGGCAGGGACCAGTTCCAGGGCTGCGGCGCCAATGTGCTGGACGACCCGCGCAACTGCCTGCTCTGGCTGGCCAACGAGCTCTCCGGCCTGGGCATCACCCTGAAAGCCGGCCAGGCGGTCAGCACCGGCACCTGCATCCCGCCGGTGGACGTCAAGCCCGGCGACACCGTGGAAGGCGACTTTGGCGACTTCGGAAAAATTTCCGCCAAGTTTGTGTAACGGGCAAGCCCGGCTCCGGCAACCGGGTTCCGGGCGGAGCGGGTAGTATCAATCCTTGCCGCTCAGGTAGCGGCGCGCCAGGCGCGCAGAGTGAATTTGGCAACCGCCAGCGCTTCATACAGGCGCGGGAAACGGGTCCAGAAGCTTTGCGGTTCGAATTCCAGCCGGTCCGCTGCATCCGCTTCGGCCAGAAGACGCTGATACAGGTTCGCGGCCAGGCCGGGCTGCCCGTTCTGCCGGAAAGCCTCGCACAGCTCGTGCAGGGCCTCCTCCGGGTAATCGGCAAGCTGGGCGGCCCTGGCCACCAACTGGTACAGGGGCGGCTGTCCCTTGCGCAGGCTGAGTTTCAGGAAAGCTTCGGCCGCCTCGCTGTAGTTCTCTTCCAGCAGGAGATGCCTGGCTTCGGTCAGGTGAGGATTTTCGGCCTGTTCCCTGGGCAGGCGTTCCTGGATGACCCGGGCGCGGGCCGGCTGGCCGGTTTCCAGGCAAACCAGGGCGGCCCGGTTGAGCCAACGCTGTTCGCCGGCCGTTTCCCTCTGGCGGCGATACACCCCGGCCAGGCCGAGGGCGGCTTCAAGATCCAGGCCGTCCGCGGCCAGCGCCGCCTTGAACAGGGAACGCGCTTCGGCCAGGCGGCCGGCGCGCAGGGCGCGCAGCCCGTCGCGGGTATGGAGCAACGGGTTGGCGCCCGTCACTGCGGCCGGACTTTCCAGCCCAGCCGCATCCGCTGTATCCGCCACGTCCGCCATGTCCGGTTGATGTTCCGGCACCGCCCGCGCGACTTCGCGGTAAGTGCTCGAAGAGCGGATGGCCTCGGGCGGGACGTTGCCGTCCGCCGTTGCGGTTGCGGCGCTCAGCTTTTCCCCGGCCGCGCGCTGCCGCTTGACAAAAAACAGGTCCGCCGCCCGGCCCCCGGACAGGCCGGGGGTAGCGCCAAAAGCCGCGCCGGAGGAATTTGCCTCAGCCGCTCCGGGAACCGGTGCTGGCCGAACTCCGGGCTCGGGTGCGTTCTGGGCCGCGACCAGGGCTTCGGACATGGCCCGGGCCGTGTAGGGCCGGGTTACGGCAGCGGCCGCGCCCAGTTCCAGGAACGCTTTCGCCCGCCCGCCGCACACCGCCAGTGCCGGCGGCAGCGGCCGGCCTGTACGTTCGGCCAGCAGCCCGAGCGCCCGCAGAAAGTCGCGCGCGCTCATGTCGCTCAGGCTTTCCGTACAGACCAGCACATCCGGTTTTTCGCTTTCCGCCCCCCCGGCCAGCCCGGCCAGATATTCCAAAGCGGAACGGCCGGAACGCAGGCTGCGCACCCGCGCGCCAAGCTGGCGCAGGGTGGCGCGTTCCACGCTCAGGGTCTCGTCGAGTCCGCTCAGGAGCAGTATCTGCATTGGCCGGGCCATTTGCCTAACCCCTGGCTTTGCACTTGGACCGGAATTCCGGGTCAAAACGGATCACCCGGCTGCGGCCGGGCACGGGAGCGGTGAACGAGGGTTTGCGCGCTTCCTTGGCCTGGGCCTCCTGCTGCTCCAGAGTGGCCTGAGCCATTTGTTCTATGGCCGCGAAAGCGCGCAGCGATCCAACCGCGGCGGACTGCTCCAGAGCGCGCACGGCCATGCCGCGCTGGCTCTTGCTCAGGCTTTGCGACAGCTCGAAGATCTCGCCGCAAGCCGCGCAGCGTCTGGGGCGCATATCGGTTATGCGCACCAGTTGCCCGTCCCGATTGTAACAGTTGGGGCAGAAAGGCCCCTGTTTGATGCTGCCGGTAATCAGCCAGTAGAAGCTGCCGTCAAAGACGAAGTTCCGCGCCAGGAAGAGTATGTCCTCATACTCCCGCATCCGGCTTTTCAAAGCGGAATTTTCCTCGCAGATATTGACGTATCGTTTCTGGAGTTCCTTAAGTTGCATGCAGGCTTCGTCCCACTGCCCCTTCAGGAATAGATCATGAATTACCTTGAATCTGTAATATTCAAGCATGGCGCTCTCTCCGTGAGTAACAAACCCCGTCCCTGGGGAATAAAACCAGCCATGTCCCCTGCCGCTGAAAGCCCGCGCAGCCTCCTTGCCGCACCGGGCATAACCCCTGTGCGCCCCGCAAATTTCACAAATTCCACTGGGCACAGGAAGTTCACTTTTCTTTTCGGTTAAGGGGGTATTGTCTTTAGGGCGCTAGACCCAATCGGACCAAGGCGCTGCAGCAATGTGAAATTGCAGGATTATTGAAAAAAACGGCCTTGTCGGGCCAGCCGGAGCGCAAGCGCGATTTCCGCTCCAGGCCTGTATCCGGGGAAAGATCGAAAACGGATTTCCATGGCGGCAATTTTCAAAATTTTTTTCAGCCGGGCGTTTTTTGGTCAGCCAAGCTTCAGCCGTTGAATTTAATCTTGCCCTTGCCCAGGAGATCATGCAGGTGGATGATTCCCAGCGGCCGGCGCCCGGCGTCCAGCACCGGCAGCACGGTAATGGAGCGCGCTTCCATCACGTCCAGCACTTCGGCCGCGCTCTGTCCCGGCTCGGCGTAACGGAACGAGGCGGTCATCACCTCGGCCACCCGGGTTTCCGGCCGGTAGTTGCCGGCGCAGAGCGCCCGGCGCAAGTCGCCGTCCGTCAGTATGCCCGCCGCCCGGCCCTCGCCGTCCAGGAGCAGCACCGTGCCCAGCCCGCCCCGGTTCAGCGCTTCCACCGCCGCCATGAGGCCGTTCCCGGCCGAGGCCGTGGGGATGCTCTCGCGGTGCATCAGCGCGCCGACCGGCTCGCGCAGCCGCTGCCCCAACGAACCGCCCGGGTGCACCCGCTGGAAGTCTTTTTCCGTGAAAGCCTTGTAATCGATCAGGCACACCGCCAGGGCATCGCCCAGCGCCAGCACCGCCGTCGTGCTGCTGGTGGGGGCCAGGTTGAACGGGCAGGCTTCGCGCGGCACCCCGGCGTTCAGGACCACGTCCGACAGCGCCGCCAGGGGCGAGTTCAGGCCGCCGGTCATGCAGACGATTTTTACCCCCAGGCTGCGCAGCACCGGCAAAATGGCGTTAAGTTCGTCCGTGCAGCCGGAGTTGGAAATGGCCACGGCCACGTCCCCGGCCCGAATGGACCCCAAATCGCCGTGCTGCCCTTCCACCGGGTGCAGAAAAAACGAGGGCGTGCCCGTGGAGGAAAAGGTGGCCGCCAGCTTGCGCCCGACCAAGCCGGATTTGCCCACGCCGCTGAACACCACCCGGCCCGTGCAGGCGGCCAAAAGCTCCACCGCCGCGTTGAACGACGGCCCTAAATGGCCGCGCACGGCCATGAGTCCTTCAATTTCCACATCCAGGGCCTCTTTGGCCCTGGGCAGCCAGTCTTTTTTCATAAATATGCATCTTCCGTCAGCAAATAGTTGCGAAGGTAATCGGCCACGCCGGCTTCCAGAGTGTGGAAGGCCAGCGGTTCCTCCAGCGCTTCCTCCAACCGCTTCATCCCGGCCTGGGTGAAGTACTGGTATTTGCCCTGAAGTTCTTCGGGCATGGGGATGTACTCGATGTCCGGCCGTACTTCCATGGCCGCGAACACGGCCGCGGCCAGGTCGTTCCAGGAGCGGGCCCGTCCGGTGCCCAGGTTGAAAATGCCGTTGGCCCCGGGTTTTTCCGCCAGCTTCAGCAGGATTTCGGCGCAGTCCTTCACGTAGATAAAGTCGCGCAGTTGCCCGCCGTCGGCGTAATCCGCGCGGCGGGATTTGAAAAGACGGATTTTGCCCTGTTGGCGCACCTGACCGAAAGCTTTGTGCGCCATGCTGCGCATCTCGCCCTTGTGGTATTCGTTGGGGCCGTAGACGTTGAAAAATTTTACGCTGGCAATGGATTCCAGGCGGTGGGTGCGCAGGGCCCACAAGTCGAACAGGTGTTTGGAATAGCCGTACATGTTCAGGGGGCGCAGACTGGAGAGCTTGGCCGCGTCGTCGTCAAAGCCCTGCCCGCCGTCGCCGTAAGTGGCGGCGCTGCTGGCCTGGATGTAGCGGATGCCCCGGCGCAGGGCATAGTCGCACAGGATTTTGCTGTAGGTCAGGTTGTTCTGGATGAGGTAGTCGGCGTTACGCTCGGTGGTGGAGGAACAGGCGCCCAGGTGGAATATGGCGCGCACCCGGCTGATGCCGCCGGGAAAACCGGGCGGGCCGAACTCCGGCTCCAGCGAATCCAGCAGGTTGTCTTCCCGGATGCGTTCGATAAAGTCCTCGCGCCGCAGGTAGGCCAGGTAGTCGCCCTTGACCAGATTCCGCCATTTCTCGCTCTGGCCCAGGTTGTCCACGGCCAGGATGTTGGTGACGCCCCGCTTGTTCAGCGCGCGCAAAAGCGCGCTGCCGATAAACCCGGCCGCGCCGGTGATGATGTACATAAGAGCCTCCAGCTAAAGGATCGTTATCCTGCATATAAACCCGGCCGGGCTGAATGCAAAGGCTTATTGAACGTGTCCGCTTCGTCTACTTGCTCCGCCCGAACCCCGGAATATGGGCTTTTTTCTCGAGCCAGCGCAGGCCCAGGCCGGCCAGGCTGGTCAGAGCCAGGTAGTACAGACCGCAGACCATGAAAACCTCGGGAAAGCGGAACGTATAGGCGGCCAGGTTGCGGGCTTCGGAGGTCAGGTCCACGCAGGTGGTCATGTAAGCCAGGGAAGTGTATTTGATGAGGTAAATGAATTCGTTTCCGCAAGCCGGCAGGGCGCGGCGCAGGGCCTGGGGCAGCACCACGTGCAGGAGCAGGCCGGAACGGCTGAAGCCCAGGGCCTGGGCGGCCCGGATCTGCCCCTGGCGTACCGAAAGGAGCGCGCCCCGGATGTATTCGGAATGATAGGCGCCGCTGCACATGATAAAACCGAGCACGGCGGCGGCAAAGCCGTCCAGGGCAAGGCCCAGCTTGGGCAGGGCGTTATAGATGATGAAAAGCTGGACGATGAGCGGCACGCCGCGAAAAATGTAGGCGTAAACATCGCCGGCCCGGCGCAGCGGGCGCTGGCCGAAGGCGCGGGCCGCGCCCAGCGCGATGCCGAGCAGCACGCCCAGAATGATGGACGGAATGACCAGCTTGATGGTGACGAGCAGCCCCCGGTTCAGGGCCGGCGCCACCCGATCCAGCAAAAAGCCGGCATCAATGGAGCTCAAGAGGCCCTGGATGAAGGTGGTGAGGTCGTCCGGCGTGAGCATTACAACCCCATATGATCAAGCTTGCCGCAAAAATCCGCGGTGCGGGTGCAGGCGCCGGGGGCGAGCAGTTCGGCCGGCGAGCCACTTTCCACTATCTTGCCCACGTCCATGAAGACAATCTCGTTGGCCAGGGCTCTGGCGAAATCCATCTGGTGCGTGACCATGAGCATGGTCATGCCGCCCTTGGCCAGGTGGCGAATCACTTCCAGCACTTCGCCCACCAGTTCCGGATCCAGGGCCGAGGTGGGTTCGTCCAGCAACAGGACCTTGGGGTCCATGGCCAGGGCGCGGGCAAAAGCCACGCGCTGCTTCTGGCCGCCGGAAAGCTCGGCCGGGTAAAGTTTGGCCCGCAAGGTCAGCCCCACCCGCTCCAGCTCCTGCATGGCCCTTTCTTTGGCTTCCTTGGCCGGCAAGCCGCGCACTTTGCGCAGGGCGACGGAAACGTTGTCCAGGGCGGTCAGGTGGTCGAACAGGTTGAAGTCCTGAAAAATCATGCCCACCTGCTGCCGGAAGCGGCGCAGGGCAAAGCTGTCGTGCCGGTTCAGTTCGCGCCCCTCCAGGAATAGGCGTCCGGAATCCGGCGGCGTCAGGCAGTTGATGCACTGCAGGAAAGTGCTCTTGCCGGCCCCGGAGGGGCCGATCACCACTTTCAGCTCGCCCCGGGCGAGCGTGGTGGAAACTTCGTCCAGGATCAGGCGCCCGCCCAGCGAGACGCAGATGTTGCGCGCCTCCAGCACCGGGGGTTCGGCGGCGGCCGGCCGGATGGCGGGGGTGGCTGGATTGGAGCTGCTCATAGTGAATTCCATGTCAATTTTGCCGGCGTCAGTTCTGATGGAAGCCGGGCACGGCCAGGCGGCTTTCCAGGCGGCGCAGGAGCTTAAGCCCCGCCACGGTGATAATCAAGTACAGCGCCCCGGCCAGAATGGAATAGGTGAACTGCATAAAAGTGCGGTCGGCCACCTGGGTGATGCGGGCCATCAGGTCGGCCGCGCCCAACAGATAAATCAGGGCGCTGTCCTTGAGCAGGATGGAAAACTCGTTGGACCAGCCCGGCAGGGCCAGGCGCAGGGCCTGCGGCATGACGATGAAGCAGATGCCCTGCAGCCCGCCCATGCCCAAAGCCCTGGCCGCCCGCAACTGGCCGTGCGGGAGCGCTTCCACGGCTCCCCGGAAAATTTGCGACTGGTAGGCGGCGCTGGTCATGCCCAGGATGATGCAGGAGGAACTGAAGGCGGACATGCCGAACACCGGCCAGAAAATGCCGAAGTAGAGCATGAAGAGCAGCACCAGAATGGGAATTCCCCGGAAAAACCAGACATACAGGCTCACGCAAAAACGCGGGCCGGCCGGCCCGTAAACCTGCAACAGGGCCAGCGGCACGCCGAGGGCCAGCCCCAGGGCGAGCGACAGCGTTACCACGGCAATGGTGACCAGCACCCCGCCGAGGATATAGGGCAGGCT
>JAISDX010000071.1 GCA_031264465.1 Deltaproteobacteria bacterium
CCTTCCTGAACCGTTCGGAGTTGTGTTCTTCCTTAGCTTTGATCTCCGCCATGAGATCGTTGGAACGCTCCCCAAAGGCGCCGGCATTGCCCCGCACATACTTGGCGGCTTCCCCTGTCTTGCCTTGCGCGATCAGGGTTTCCACCTGTTCGGAATGAAAAACCTGCCGCCGCCGTTCCAGTTCGGCATCCACATTCCGTCCGCCCGCCCAGCGCCCGCGACCTTCGGCGTCAGCTTTCCAGTGTTGCCCGGCCAGCATCCGCAAGGACGCTTCCGACTGCTGCAAGGCCGCCTGCCGTTCGGCGTAAGAAAGCGACGGATCCGCCAGCTTCGACAGGGTTTGCTGCCATTCCGCTTTGCCGACAGCTTCTTTGTGCGCTTCTTCCTGCTGGTCCCGAAAAGACACGGCCCGGTTCATGGACGGCGCGCGGATGCCCTCGGCCATGCGCGAAACGCTTTCCATCAGGTAGGGATTGCCGCCCCATTTCTTTTGCAGAATTTCCAGGCGTTCCTGGTGAAAGGCGTCGTAATCTTCGGGCGCCGTCCGGGCGTCAATGCCCTGTTTCGTCTGGCGGTAGTTGCTGTCAAATTCCCGCAGGGAGTTTTCGTACTCTATTTTGTCCGCCAGCATGTCAGTGGCGTTCTGCATGCGCTGGCGCTCGAGAAACACCTCGTTGACTGCGCCGCCCAGCTTGCCCAGGCCGCGCGAAAGCTGCTGCAAAGCTTCCGGCATGGCCTGCTGTCCCGGCGTCACAAAGGCGGACGCTCCCACGTAATTCGCGGCCCGCCCGCCGCCGGCCACGGTGATTCCGGCCTGGCTGTTATGAGGTATGGTAAGCGCCATGTTTACCTTCCCGGCTAAGGATATGCTATGGGATTGCTCAGTCTCCCCGAGGGGTGTCTGAGCTGAATAGTGTTTCCATTAATGATATCGCCGGTGCCGCCCGCCGGCGTCACCTGCGACCACTGCCCATATGAGCCGATGGCGGAACCGATGCCGCCCAGGAGCGTGCCGCCCATGCCCAGGAGCGCGGCCCCGCGCCCGCTGCCGGCGTTGGCGTACTGCCAGTCGGCCAGGTGGCCCTGGTTGGTGGCGTTCAGGGCGGAAACTTCATGTTGCCAGGCGGCCTGCTCGGCGTTGGAAGTGATCACAGCGGAATCGTATTGATGTTCCGCCGCCGACTCGGCCAACAGCGACAGGTTGCTGCCGCTGTCCATTTCAAAGCCGCCCGCGGCCATATCCGCCCGCATCTCGCCCATGGCCCTGGCCGCCTGGCGCTGCTGGCGCTCCCGGTCGGCCACGCCCTTGGCGATTTCGTTTTGCGCCAGTTGCTGCTGCGTGGCCGCCTCATTGGCCGCCACCTGGGCGTTGTATTCGGCCGCCGCCTTCTGGCTTTTCTCCTGCGCTTTCTGTCCCTGATACTGGGCGTACATGGATACGGCCGTGGAAATAGCCGTAACCGCTATAGACGCCACCGTTACCGCTGCCGTTCCGCCGGACATTATTCCCGCTCCTTTTCCCTGCGCGAAAACAATTTCTCGTATTCGTCGGTAAACCGCCTTTCCGCTTCATCAACAGTCGCCGCGTCCATCGGAAAAAGCATGGTCAGATAAGTGTCTCTCAGCGCATAAAAAGCCTGCTTCCGTCCGCATTGCCCAAGGGCGACATGGTATCCGGCATAGCGCGTCGGCCCGTTTTCCCCGAAAATCAGCGTGTCCCCGCTGATGATCAGGATTGTGGGGATTTTGATCTGCGCGCCCGTCAATGCAACGCCCGCCGGAATCATGATCGTTCTGGCGTACATCCCGGCGTGAAAGGCGTGATCTGTCGGGATGTGCACCTGCGGCATGGCAAGAGCGGCGCTTTCAAGTTGCCGCACGCTCTCCGCCTCGCTCCGCCCCATGCCGGGCAGATGGATTGTTGTGGCGCCGCCATCAACAGGAATCAGTTCAGTCATGGGCAAACTCCTTCAAAAAAACGCGGTTTGTTTCCCGGTAGCCTATCCGGGGCAGCAGCACGGCCAAGCGTCCGCCCGAAGGAGCGCTGAACAGCATTCCCGGCGAACGCACCTCCCTGGCTCGTTTTTCCGCCTGCCGGATGAGGAGCATTCCCGCGCCGGTCTTTCTGTGGGCGCTGCCGACAAACAAACTTTCGGCAACGGCTATGGCGGTCCCGTAGTGCGGCAATACCGGCGTCAGCAGCACGGCGAAACCAATCAACATATCGCCCAGAAACGCGCCGTAAGCGTGGAAAACGTCGCTTCCGCCCGCCTCCAGGGCCAGATATGCCGACAGCTTTTCCTTGGGGTCGGGCAGACCGGCGATAGCGCATTCCGCCGCATATTCCCGGCACAGCGCGGAGAACTCCCGGCTTGCAAACGCCTCCGCGACGCTGATTGGCCGCACCGTTGCCGCTATCGCTCCATGCATTCCGCATCCCTCCGGAACAGATAAAAATCCTCGCCGTTGATGACCTCGGCCATATCGTCAATGGTAAAGCCGCACCATTTCAGCCAGCGGATCGAAAGCCGGTTTTCGGCATGCACGAAGTTTTCCAGCCGGGGAAAGCGCGCCTGCATCCGGGCAACGTAGTCCGGACACTGGCGCAAAAACTCCGTGCGGACTTTGAGAATGGCCGATGTTCCCAGAAGCCACGGCGCGCCAGTGATGGAAATCAGACTGCCTACCCTTGACACGCCCCACATGAAAGATGGTTTACCTTCCACAAAGCACGTCCAAGCCAGTTCCGAGCGGGCCAAGCCGCTTTCAAGCGCCTGTTCGGGCGTGTGCCGGTGACTGGCCCAGACCTCGCGCCGGTCCGCCTCCCGCATGCCCGCGGCGATGGCCGCTATGTGTTCCGGCGCGGCCGGCACAATATTCCAAATCATCGCGCGTTCACCGTAATTCTGCTCACC
>JAISDX010000081.1 GCA_031264465.1 Deltaproteobacteria bacterium
AGCGGCGAGCGGCCGGCGACGGCGCTCCTGAAAATGCGCGGCGCTGTGCCGCGTTATCTCAAGGATCTTCCCGGCAGCCGCGCCCTGCGGCTCAATTTGTCAACCTGCCGGAATTGGGAGCATTTTTACGAACTGGTCGAGGGTTATTTTTCCGCTGCGACTTTATAAAACATGTACTTCTCCCCATCCGTCAACTCAAATTCACGACGCAAACGACAAAACAGCCCTGTCCCTATGCTGGAGACAAGGCCGGAAAAAACGGCGACAGCGCGCCGCTCCTGAGGGAGAGCGCGTTATGGCGCGGTGTTGATGTGTGTAGCAAAGATCGAGCCAAAGCCGAAGATTTCAGCCCAATCAGCTTGCTTTTTCCCGAAACGG
Organism: Deltaproteobacteria bacterium; assembly: GCA_031264465.1. Lineage (GTDB taxonomy): Bacteria > Desulfobacterota > Desulfovibrionia > Desulfovibrionales > Desulfovibrionaceae > WRHT01. Next base: position 379 of record JAISDX010000081.1, read on the forward strand.
AAAATGTTCTTTGCTGCTACTTTCATGCCGCCCGTTTGAAACCGATGGTTTAACCCCTTGAAAACCGTTGCGACAAGTCACACAAATTGTCTGATTACCCGATTTAAAGGTAAACGGTAAGAAACTGATGGAGAGAATCTTCAGGCTGGCAAACAGCCTCCAGCGGCTCCGGGATAAAAACCTTTTGCGACTTGTAAAAAAAGTATTATCCCTAAAGAGTACACGTAAACCGTACCGGCAGGGGGAGCGATGCAAGTAATCAAAGCCGCGAGCGCCGGCTTCTGCATGGGAGTGAGCCTGGCTTTGCGCCGCCTGGACCAGGCGCTTGCGGCGCGGCGCGCGCGCGGCCAGGCCGGGGAAATCCCGCCCGGCTCGCGGCTCTACACCATTGGCCCGATCATCCACAATCCGCAGTTGGTGCGTGAATATGAAGAACGCGGCGCCCTGTGCCTGCGGGATCTGTCCGCGATCCGGGCCGGCGATACGGCCGTTATCCGGGCGCACGGCCTGCCCGGCGCGGTCGAAGACCGCCTGCGCGCCCTGGGGGTGGAAATAGTGGATGCCACCTGCCCCCGGGTCAAGGCGGCGCAGTTGGCCATCCGCAAGGCCAGCCAGGACGGCGGCACGCTCCTTTTGTTCGGCGAGGCCGAACACCCGGAAGTAAAAGGCCTGCTCAGCTACGCCGGGCACGGGGCCAGGGTATTCGGAAACCTGGATGAATTGAAAAAAATATCCCTGCCCGACAAATTTTTTCTGGCCGCCCAAACCACCCAGGATAAAGAAATTTTTGCCGAAGCCGCAGAGTATGTTACGTGCACTTCGGGGAGAAATGTCGCCATACTGGACACCATCTGCGACGCCACCAGACAGCGCCAGGACGAAGTGAGCGCCCTGGCCGCCAGAGTACGCGGCATGGTGATTGTCGGCGGCCTGAACAGCGGAAATACCACCCGGCTGGCGGATATTGCCCGCAACATGGGGGTCTTTACTCTACACTGTGAAAATGGTTATACTATTCCACTGGACAAGTTGAAGGAACTTCAGCCTGTCGGCCTGAGCGCCGGCGCCTCCACGCCCGACGAGCAGATCAACACCGTGGAAGAACTGTTAAGACGGGCCTGACGAAGGGCCTGGCGCACCAGGGGACATACGAGCGGAGGAGCTAATGAGCCAAACTAATATTCTATTGGAAGCCGGTACCAATGAGCTTGAAATTGTGGAATTCCACCTCGACGAGCAGGACGAGGGGCAGGAGGTCTACAAAGGGTACTACGGCGTCAACGTCGCCAAGGTTCTTGAAATCATCCGGATGCCGAAAGTCACGGAAATGCCGGAAGTGCGCCACAAATCGGTGCTGGGGGCCTTCAACCTGCGCTCTTCCATCATTCCGCTGGTGGACTTATCCCTGTGGCTTGGCAAAAAGCGGGTGCAAACCGGCGAAGAACCCAAGGTCATCGTGACGGAGTTTAACAACGTGAACACCGCCTTCATGGTTTCCGGGGTAAACCGCATTCACCGGATCAGTTGGGAGGAAGTGGAAGCTCCCAACTCCTATGTCTCCACCATGACCAAAAACACCATCACCGGGGTGGTGAAAATGGACGGGCGCATCATCTTCCTGCTGGACCTCGAGCGCATCGTCAGCGACCTGAACCCCCAGCTCGGCCTGCGCCTGGACAACGGCATCGACTGGGACAAAACCAAGCAGTACCGCGCCCTGGTGGCGGACGACTCCACCGTCATCCGCGAAATGATCAAAGACCTCCTGCAAAAGGCCGGCTTCAGTGTGGAAGCCTTCAACAACGGCAAAGACGCCTGGAACCGCCTGTGCTCCATCAAGGATAAAGCCGAGTCCGCCCAGCGCCCCATCTCCGACTTCCTGCAAGTGGTCATTTCCGACATCGAAATGCCGCAGATGGACGGCCACAGCTTCTGCAAGCACATCAAGGAAGACCCGGTGCTCAAAAAATTGCCGGTCATCCTGTTCTCCTCGCTGATCACCGACAAGCTGCGCCACAAGGGCCTGGCTGTGGGCGCGGACGACCAGATCGCCAAGCCGGAAATTACCTACGTGGCCACAAAAGCCATCGCCCTGATCAAAGAAGCCTGGGGCCAATAAGCGGCGTTTCCCTTGTTCTTCAGTGCGCAATAAAAAACCCGGCCGGAGCCGGGTTTTTTATTGCGCAGGCGCCAGCCGCTCAGCCGACCAGTTCAACGGCATCAGCCGGAGTGGGGGCGGGAACGGGGGCTTTGCCGCCCGGTTCGGTCTGTTCGGCCGGTTCATTCTGGCCGGCGGGCGGGCCGGGTTTTTTGCGCGGCAGAGGCGCCACCAAGCGGTTATAGATAAATCTTTCCAGGTCTTCACCCTCGGCTTGGGCCATGTCGAACTCGGCCCGGGCCATGCTCCTGTGCCCGCCGCCGGAACCCAGCCCGTTAAATTTCACGTTGGCCAGGCGCCCCATGTCGTTGCTCAGGCCGTCGCCACGGAAAATGAGCACGGCCCTGGATTCGTAATAGCCGCTCACCACCAGCCAGCGGATCTCGTAAACCCTGGTAAAGAAGTCGGCAATCACCACCAGAATGTCCGGATTGTCCACCTTGCCGATGTAAATGAAATGTCCTTTGCCGGCCTTGCGCAGGTTGGTGGTGGCCTTGGCGAACTGGGGCAGCCAGTTCAAATGGAACTCGCTGCGCACAATGCGGCTGAGCAGGGTCTGATCCGCAAACTTGTTCAAATACATGTAGCCGCGCAAATCCACTTCGCTGACATGGCGCTGAAAATTCATGGTGTCGGTCTTGATACCGAACTGCAAAGCCGTGGCCAGGAAGCGCCCCGGCCGGAGGCCGAGGTTGTAAAGGTATTCGGTAAAAATGGTGCTGGTGGCGCCGTATTCCGGCAAAATTTCCGTAAACAGCCCGGGGGCCGGCTCGGTTACCGGCGGATGGTGGTCGATGATCAGCGAGTAGCCGATACCGCCGAAAAGCGGGCTGTGCGCGGGCTGGGAATCGACCAGGGCGAAATGGCTGTACTCATCCCGCAGCTCCGGCCGGTAGCGTTGCATGTGCAGCCGGGTGTAGAGAATCATGGCCAAGTTGTCGGGACGGCTGATCTCGTTGATGTGGGCCACGTCCACCGCCCCGGCCCGCGTGCTCATGATCCGGCGCAGGGCCGCCGCCGCGGCCATGGCGTCCGGGTCGGCATTGATCAGGATCAGCCATTTCTGGTCGCGCTTCAGCACATCCAGTTGGCTCAACAGCTTGGGCGTTTTACGAAAGTAACTCATTCTCCCTCACCCGGGCGCTTGCTTCTCTACACCTCAAGCCAGCGCCGCAATAGCGGCAATGAGGCCTCCACATCTTCCCAACGAAAAAGCTCCAGCATAAAAACGGCGTCCGCCGGGGAGCAAAAGCGCGCCTGGCGGCAAATTTCACCGCACATGGCCCGCTCCGGCGCGCTTAAGCGCGTCAGAGCCCGGTGCGCGGCGCTACAGCAGTGAAACAGTTTCGTGTCCCGCAAAATGCCGGGCAGCCAGTCCGGTACGGACCAACCGGCTTTTTGCCCTGGCCGGGCCGCCGCGTCGCCAGTATGCAGTAAAAAATGGCCGAAATCAAAACAAAATGAACAGGAAAACAGCCGGACGGCCTCAGCCAGGCGGTGCCAGTCCCGTAACGTCGCGGTTTCCGGCAGATTTTCCAGGAGCAGGTCGCCGGTATCCAGGCCGGCTTTACGCCAGGCGGCGGTAAAAACCGCCAGGGAGCGCAGGCAAAGCTCTCCGCCCGGCCCGCCCGCTTCACCCGCTTCGCCGCCCGCCAGGGCGCGGAGCGGGGGGTGCAGCACGGCCCGCCGCACGCCCAGAAAATCCAGCTTGTCCATCAGGGCCAGACAAATTTCAGCGGCCCGTTCCGGCCCGGCGGCTTCTCCCGCTCCGGCCGCCCAGGGCAAATCCAGGGGCAGGTGCACATGCCAGCGCAGCGGCAGGGAAGAAAGCCAAGGCGGCAAATCTTCGTCGCCGTAGGCCAGGCAAGCGCGGCTTTCCAAAAAAAGCAGGCCCGCTTCGTGCACTTTTCCGGCCAGCCAAGCGCAATTCTCCGCCAGGGTCCCCGGCCTGACCCAGGAGGGCGCGGCCAAAAGCCGGCCGCCCGGCAACAGATCCGCTGGAGCGCCGGCCGGAGCGCCGACCGAAGCTCCGGCGGAGCGGTCGGCGGGGTTAGTCCTTGTCGTCGTACCAATGGCCGTCATATTCGTCTTGAGGCTTGTACTGGCGCACCTGTATGAATTTGTGCCCGCCCCGCTCCAGCAGGGCGCCGGTAACTTCCACGCCGGCGTTGATCAAATCCACCAGGTCAATGCCCATGCCGCGCGGAATAATCACATATTCCTCGCCGTTCTCTTTGTGTACCGCCACTTTGGCGTCTTCGCACCCTTCCTGGTTGCCCGGGAGGGCCACAACATAACCGCGTACAGTGATAAGATTCTGTTGACTGCTCATTCCTGTCTGCCTTTAGGTAAGGCGTTTCCTTAAAATTGCCCGATTCTGGTAAAGTGGAACGCGCGCGCCGCCGATAGGGCTTTTACGGCGCCGGGTTCCGACTTGGCATTGTTGACAAAAAATGGCAGCGAAATCAAGCGATATCACCGCCTGGCAGTTATTTTATCCGTTTTTTGCCAGGCCCGGCTTTGGCCGCGCGGCGCCCTACCTAACGGCAGCATGATTATTCTGGATTTTTTCATTAATTGTTGCTATCGTTTACGAACGGACCGATTGATCTTCAATATAGGGGTACTCGATGGACAATACGCAGAGAAGAGATGACGAACTCATCCAACTGGTGACGTTCAGCATCGGCGAAGAGGAGTTCGGGGTGGACATCCTCAAGGTGCAGGAAATCATCCGCACCATGGAGATCACCAAAGTGCCCCGGGCGCAGGTCTTCGTGGAGGGAGTTATCAACCTGCGCGGCAAGGTCATCCCCATTATAGACCTGCGCCGCCGCTTCGGCCTGGTTTCCAAGCCTCACGACAAGCACACCCGCATTATCGTTATTGAAATCAACAACATGATCGTAGGCTTCGTAGTGGACTCGGTTTCGGAAGTGCTGCGCATACCCGCCGGCACGGTGGAACCGCCGCCGCCCGTGGTGGCCGGGATGGATTCGGAATATATCAGCGGCGTGGGCAAACTTCAGGATCGCCTGCTGATCCTGTTGGACCTGGACAAGCTCCTTTCCAACGAGGATATCGAAGCCCTGTCCCAAATGTAACCGTGTAAAATTTGGCTACCCAAGGCCGCTTGGCGCAAGCCGGGCGGCCTGAGCTTTTTCCTTATGGAACTCAATATCGATGACTGCTTTATTTGATAACCTGCTGGCGCGGCTGACCGCGCCCCAATCGGGTTCCGCCCCGGCCGCGCTGGCGGAGGTGGATCGTTCCGGCCCCGGCACCAGGGCCAGGCTGGCCCAGGCGCTCATGACCGCCGGCCGGCCGGTGGTAATGGTGCTGCGCGACGCGAACGAACTGGCGGAAATGCGCGCCCTGCTCCTGCTCCTTGCCGGCGCTTCGGAAAAACCCGATGCCGCCCGCGAAGTCGTTCCGGTATGGGAAAGCGGGCTGGCCACCTTTACCCAAGTCGGGGCGCAAGCCGGCCAGCATAAAAACAAGGCCGCCTGGCGCTCCTCCAGCGCCGACCAAGTGGCGGCGCTCTATACCCTGTATTCCAACAGCGTCTTCTGCGCTCTCTGTACCCCGGAAACGCTCTTTTTGCGCACCCCGCCGGCCGACTTTTTCCGGAGCCGCGGCCTGCGCCTTTACAAGGGCATGGACATGCCGCAGGACCTGATTCTGGACCAGCTCACGGATTGGGGCTACACCCGGGCGGCCATGGTGGGAGAGCTGGGCGAATTTTCCCGGCGCGGCGACATTCTCGATCTTTACTGCCCAGGCTACCATAAGCCGGTGCGCCTGGAATTTTTCGGCGACAGCTTGGACGACCTGCGCCTGTTCGACCCGGCCAGCCAGCGCTCCCGCGCCAAGCTGGAGGAGCTGACCATCCTGCCCTGCCAGCCGGTACCGCCGGAGCGGGCGCTCCAGGAAAGCGCCCTGCAGCGCTGGCAGGCCCTGGCCAACTTCGAGCGCCTGGGCGAAAACGACCTCTACAACCTGCGCAAGGCCCTGGAGAGCGGCGGCGCGGGGCTTCTGCCCGGCATGTACTACGAAAAAGCGGCCGTATTTTCCGACTGGCTCCCGGAGGCCGCCGTGCTGATCCTGCCCGGCCGGGCGGACCTCGCGGCCAAGCTGGAAGAGCTGGAGCGCACCCGCTTTAACGTGGGACTGGAAGCCAGACTCAAGGAAGAACTGGCGCCCGCCCGGGAAGCCGAACCCGACGAACTTTACCAGCCGCCCAGCCTGGTGGCCCGCTCCCTGGCCGAGGTCGCGGCCTGGCTGGACAGCCGGAACCGGGCCTGCTTTGAAGAGCTGAAAGTGGGCGTGGAAATCAGCGGCCTGGACCTGCCGGAGCGGGCGGTAAACGCCTTTCAGGATCTTTTCCCGCTGCCCTCCGACCTGGAACGCCCTTGGCAGCGCCTGGTGGCGGCCATGCAGGAATGGAGCCGGCCGGCCCGCCTGAACGAGAGCGGCCGGCTGGAGGAAAACCGCCAGCGCGTGATCCTCAGTTTTGCCAGCGAACGCGGCCGGGCCAAATTCCTGGACCTGGCCGGGCAGGACGGCATCGCCCCCCGCCTGCGCCTGGAGGCTGGCCAAGGGGGCCTCTTCGCCCTGGTTTCGCCCTTCCGGCGCGGCCTGAACCTGCTTTGGGACAACACCCTGATCCTGGGCGAGGACGTGCTCCAGCCGCGCAGCGACCAAGGCCGGGCCCCGCGCCGCAGCACCGAAGCCTTCAAGGGGCTGGACCGCTACGACGAACTGGCCCCGGGCGACCTTTTGGTCCATCGCGACTACGGCATCTGCGCCTTCGGCGGCTTGCAGCACCTTGCCATGGAAAGCCGCAACGGACCCATATCCAACGACTTCCTCCTGCTGCGCTACGCCGGGGACGACAAGCTCTATTTGCCGGTGGACCGCCTGGATCTGATCCAGGTATTCAAGGCCCCGGACGGGCTGCAACCGGGCCTGGACCGGCTGGGCGGTTCGCAATGGGCCACCAGCAAGGAAAAAGCCCGCAAAGCCATTGAGCGAATCGCCGAAGATCTGGTGGAAATGTACGCTTACCGTAAAGTTGCCAAAGGTTTCACCTACGGCCCGGTAGACGAGATGTACCGAGAGTTCGAGGCCACCTTCGGCTTTGAAGAAACTCCGGACCAGGCCCGGGCCATTGAAGACGTGCTGGCGGACATGGAAAAGCCCGAGCCCATGGACCGCCTGGTGTGCGGCGACGTAGGTTTCGGCAAGACCGAAGTGGCCTTGCGCGCCGCTTTCCGGGCGGCCATGGAAGGGCGCCAGGCGGCGCTGCTCTGCCCCACCACCGTGCTGGCCGAACAACATTACCAGACCTTCCGCTCCCGCCTGGCCGGCTTCCCGCTGAACGTGGGCCTGCTCTCGCGCTTTGTCTCCACGGCGGAACAAAAAGAGACGCTGAACGGCCTCAAGCGCGGACAGATCGACATCGTCATCGGCACGCACCGCCTGCTTTCCAAAGACGTGGCCCTGCCGAGCCTGGGCCTGATCATCCTGGACGAGGAACAGCGCTTCGGGGTGCGGCACAAGGAACTGCTCAAACAGATGCGCAAGAACGTGGATGTGCTCACCCTTACGGCCACGCCCATTCCGCGCACGCTGCAACTCTCTCTTTCCGGGGTGCGCGAGCTTTCGGTCATTGAAACGCCGCCGCCCGAGCGCAAACCGGTGGCCACGGCCCTGATCAACCGCGACGACGCCCCGCTGCGCACCGTGCTGGAGCGTGAACTGGCTCGCCAGGGCCAAGTGTTCTGGGTGTACAACCGGGTGCAGGGGCTGGAGCGGGCCGCCGAATACGTGCGCAAGCTCGTGCCGCAGGCCCGCATCGGCATGGCCCACGGCCAGATGAACGAAAAGGAACTGGAAGAAAACATGCGCCGCTTCTGGCACGGCGAACTGGACGTGCTGGTCTGCACCTCCATTATCGAATCCGGCCTGGATTTCCCGCACGCCAACACTCTGGTGGTGGACCAGGCCCAACTGTTCGGCCTGGGGCAGCTCTACCAGTTGCGCGGCCGGGTGGGCCGCTCCGACCGCCAGGCTTTCGCCATCTTCGTCTGCAACGACGTGGACGCCCTGCCGGAACAGACCCGCAAGCGGCTGCGCATCATTCTGGAGATGGACTACCTGGGGGCCGGTTTGCAGGTGGCCATGGAAGATTTGCGCCTGCGCGGCGCCGGCAACATTTTGGGCGAGTCGCAAAGCGGACACATGCAGCGCCTGGGCCTGGACCTGTTCCTGGAAATGCTGGAAGAAGCGGTGGCCAAGATGCGCGGCCAACCCCTGCGCGAAAGCGTGGAAACGGAACTGAACATCGGGGTGGAGGCGCACATCCCCGAACAATATATCGCGGACAGCCGCGAGCGCCTGCGCTATTACAAAACGCTTTCCTCAACGCCGGAGGCCGCGGCCCGCCGCGAAGTCGAGTTCGAACTGCGCGACCGCTTCGGACCGATCCCGCCGCAGTTGGAAAACTTTCTGGCCGTGCTCTCCTTCAAGCGCCACCTTTCCGACTGGGGCGTGAACAAGGCCGACATCTACCCGGACCGCCTCAAGATGCACTTCAGTGAAAAGCACGCCCGGCTCGACCCGGCCAAACTCATTGCCTGGGTGTCCGCCAGCCAGGGACGGGCCAGGCTCCAACCGCCGGCCGCGCTTGAATTAATGCTTGCAGGCGGCGGGTTTTCGGATAAACTGGCGACGGCTTACGAAGAACTTTTGCCCATACTTTCAGGTACAGACGTAAAATGAGACCATACCTATTTCTGGCACTGCTCCTCTGTCTGCCGCTCCAGGCCTGCGAACAGGAAAACATCCACCCGGGCGAAGTGGCTCTGGTTAACGGCAAGCCCATTACCCTGCGCCAGATTCAGGCGATGCACGACGTCCAGGTGATCGGCGGCGACAGCCCCGGCCGGGCCATGGAAGATTTGCGCAAGGAATACGGCTCGGTGCTTTCCGAAATCATCGCCCAGGAGCTGGTGGCCCAGGAACTGGAGCGGCTCAACCTTTCCGTCACCGACGGGGAAGTGCGCCAACTGGAGGAGGAATACAAGCAGGACTACCCGCCGGGCGGCTTTGAAAGCATGTTGCTGGAAGAAAGCCTGGACGTGGAAATGTGGCGCGAAACCCTGCGTTACCGCCTGGCCGTATTCAAATTCAACACCCGGGTGCTGCGGCCCCAGGTTTCCATCACCGCCGAAGAGGTGGACGAATACTTCCGCACCCACGAAGACGAGTTCAAGGTGCCGGAGCGGCTGAGCTTCATCCAGTTCAGCAGCCTGATTCGCGACCAGGTGGCGGCGGCGGCCGAGCAGTTCAGGAACACCCAGGACGCCGAGGCCATCCAGGCCCGCTTCCAGAACATGAACATCCGCATGGTGGTGATGCGCCAGGACCGGCTCGACCCCAGGCTGGTGGCGGCCCTGGAAAAGCTCAATCCCATGGAATCCATCCAGCCCGTTGAAATAAACAGCGAGTATGTTTCCATAGTGCTCCTGGGCAAGGAAAACGCCCGGTTGCTCTCGCGCGAGGAAATTTACGCCCGCATTGAGTCGATCCTGCTGGAGGACAAACTGCAATCCGCTTTTGAAAGCTGGCTGGCGGGCAAGATCACCAGCTCGGACATAAAAGTGTCCGTCCATCTGCTGCCGCCCGATTTACGTTAATCAGGGCCTTAAGACTTCCCTAGTCCGGCCTTTTGTTTTATGTTTCGCGGGTCAAGACCCGCGCCGGAAACACCGCCGGGTTCAAGTTCACACTTAAAGTGGAGAAAAGCCTTGCCCAAAGTATTGCGTTACCTGATTGCGGCTCTGTTCGCCCTGGCCCTGGCCGCGCCCGTCCAGGCGGCCGGCCAGACCCGCGTGCTGAACCAGGTTGCCGCCATCGTCAACGGCGACATGATCGCGCTTTCCGACGTGCAGCGCCACTCCGCCCAGGAAATCGCCCGACGCGGCATCACCGGCGGCGACGCGGACTCGGCCCGGGCCAGAGAGCAGATTTTTGTAGCCACCTTGGACAGCATGATCATGGACATCCTGATCCGGCAGGAGGCGGCCCGCTACGGAGTCTCCAGCAGCGACGCCGAAGTGGAAAACGAACTGCGCATGATCCAGCAGCGCGCCCAGATGACGCCCAGGCAGTTTGAAGATCAACTGATCCGGCAGGGCTCCACCCTGGCCCAGGCCAAGGAGGAAATCCACAACAGCATCCTGCGGCAGCGCATGATTACGGTAATGGTGGCCCGCAAGATCATCGTCACCAGGGAAGAAGTGGCCGGCTACTACGCTGAACACCAGAACGAGTTCATCATCCAGCACTCCGTGGACGTTTCCCTGTTGCTGGCCAAGCCGGGAACCGATCTGCGCAAGGTGCGCGATGAAATCATCAGCGGCAAAATCAGCTTTGCCGACGCGGCCCGCAAGTATTCCAGCGCCCCCAACGCCGCCAACGGGGGCCAGATGGGCGCCATCCCCTGGCGGGAATTGAACCAGGAATGGAAGCAAACCCTGTCCAACCTCATGCCCGGCCAGGTTTCGGAAATCATGCGCGCCGGCGGGACCGCCTACCTTTTGCAGCTCAACAGCACCCTGGAGGAAGCCACGCTCAGCCTGGAGGAAGCCACGCCGCAAATCGAGGAAATACTGCGCGCTCCCAAGCTGAACGAGCGTTTCGAGGAATACTACGCCCAACTGCGCAAGAACGCGGTTGTGGAAATCAAAATCAAGTAAAACGTTGATTAATCCAGATGGAGTCGGTGGACCAAACATGATGCAGGAAGAAAATTTTAACGAAACCAGCAAATTTCAGGAACTGGGAACCGCGCTGCGCAAGCGGCGCGAGCAGCAGGGCCTGGACATTGAAGACATCGCCCTGCGCATAAAGGTTTCCGTCAAAAACTTGCAGGCTATCGAAGCCGGCCGCCAGGCCGGCCTGCCGCAGCCCGTATTCACGCGCGGCTTTATCCGCTCTTACGCCCAGGTGCTGGAAATGGATCCGGGAGAAGTGGAAACGCTGCTCAAGGCCGCCTTCCCCGAAGTGCTGGTGAACAACATCAATGCCGATCGCACCACCGACGCCCGCGAGCAGTCGGTGGGGATCAACTCGCCGGCCCTGCCGAAAAAATTTTTCGCCGGGCTGGGGCTCCTGGTCCTGCTCGGCGCCATCGGCGCCGGCGTATGGCTTTACCTGGGCGGCCTGGACAAGCTGACCGGCCCGCCGGCCGGAGAAAGCGCGCCAAGCCTCCGGGAACCGGCCGGCGACAGCACGCCGGCCCTTGAAGAGGGGGAGCAGTCAGCCCAGGCCGGGCCGGTTGCCCGGGCCGGTTCCACCCCGGACCCCGACGCAAGGCTCGCTGAAAGCGCCCCGCTGGCCGAAAGCGGCGGGGAAAGCGGGACGACCGCCCGGCCGACCGTCAGCCCACCGGCCGCGGGAGCGGTAGGCCCCCCGGCGGCCCGGACCGGCAACCAGGAAAGCGACCAGGCCGCCGTGAGCAGCACCGTGGTGCGTACCAGCAGCAACCCGCCGGCCGGCATACACCAGGTGCAAATCAGCGTGCTCTCCGGGCGCAGCTGGATTGGCATCCAGGCCGACGACGCCGCTTCCCGCAACTTCGAACTGCGCACCGGCAGTTCCTATCGCCTGGAGTTCCGGCAAAAGGCCACCATCACCATCGGCAACGCCGCCGGGGTGCAGGTGACCTACAACGGCCAGCGCGTGCCCTTTACGGCCCGTGAAGGCGAAGTCAAGATCCTGCGCTTTCCGCCCGCCGGTTGATGCGGCGCCCTTGGGCGCGCCTTATTTTTCGCCCGTAATCAGACAAGTTCATGGAATTCAGAGATCAGGCCATAGTGCTGCGCCTGGGCAGCTTTAAAGAGGCCGACCTCTGGGTGCGCCTGCTCTCGCCCAGCCGTGGAGTGTTTTCGGCCTTCGCCTTTGGCGGCAGCAAAAGCCGACGCCGTTTCAGCGGCTGCCTGGATCTGTTCAACGAAGCGCTGTTCCAGGTTAAAAGTCAGGGCGAATACCTGGCCCTGCAGGAAGGCCTGCTGCTCAAGGGGCCGGACCGGCTGCGCCGCGACTGGCGGCGCCTGGGCGTGGCCGTGAACTGCGCCCTGTTCCTGGAATCTTTCTGCCGCGGAGCGGAGCAGGCGGAGCGGGTGCACCGCCTGTTCGTCAGCCTGCTGAACAACCTGGAAACCAGCCCGCACTGCTCCACCCTGCTGCCCATGTTCTTCCGCATCCGCCTGGCTTTTGAACAGGGTTACGCCCTGAATCCGCGCCAGTGCTCCGACTGTGGCAACCCCCTCCTCCGCCGGGCGGGCGATCAGGCCCTGCTGCCGCTGGGAGAAAACGGCTTGATTTGCCGCGACTGCGCAAGCAGAAGCAACGGGAACAGCGGAAACGGACGGCGCTTCGCGCTCGGCGCCGGGAGCCTCGGCGTGCTCCGGCACATCCTGGAAGAACCGCTGGACGACTGGCAGGGCATGACGGCCGACGAACACAGCCAACGGGAGTGCGTGCGGGCCGTGGAAGCGTTTTTGCAGCACCACACCGGCCTGAACTGGCTGAACGGCGGCTTCAGGCGCAAATCCTGACTCTTCAGCCGCCGCCTTTGGGCCGCCCGCGCCCCAAGCCGGACGGCGCTCTTTTTTTGTAAAAATAATCTATTTTTCTTCTCCTTAACGTTTCCTTAATTCCGCCCACATATTCCGTACCTGACGGAGCGCGAAAACCGGCACGCTGTCGCGCCGCGCCTGCGCGGATTCAAAACTCAAGGAGACAACATGTACAAGAACAAGCAAAAGACCGTCTGCCTTAACCTGAAGAGCCTGTTGGCCCTGGCCCTGCTCACCGCCTCCCTGGCCGGGTTTGCCGGGGCCGGAAGCGCCCTGGCCGCCGGATTCACCGGCCCCGGCCCGGATCTGGTCACCGTGCAGCAGGTCCGCGGCATGAACGACGATGCCGGGGTAACCCTCAAGGGGAACATTATCAAAAACCTGGGCGGCGAATCCTACACTTTCCAGGACGCCACCGGCAGCATCGAGGTGGAAATCGACCACGAAATATGGCGCGGCCAGCAAGTCGGGCCGGACGACACCGTGCTGATCAGCGGCGAAGTGGACAAGGACTGGAACCAGATTACCATTGACGTGGACAGCCTGGTAAAGCAATAATCCGGCTATAACCCCGCCTTGGGGACGGCGACCCGGCGCGCCTATGCCCGGCCGCCGCCCGCGCGGGCACGCCAAGGTGCGTCAATGCGGATTTTGCTAATCGAAGACGACCCGATCATCGGGGACGGCCTCAAGGCCGGGCTCGCCGCCTTGGGCTACGCCGTGGACTGGTTCGCGGACGGCCCGGCCGGCTTGGCCGCCGGCAAAAGCGCGGAGTATGACGCCGCCATTCTGGATCTTTCCCTGCCCGGCCTGGACGGGTTTGACATCCTGCGCCAATGGCGCGGGGCCGGGCTGGCTCTGCCGGTGCTGGTGCTGACGGCCCGCAGCGGTCTGGAAGAGCGCGTGGAAGGCCTGAACCTGGGCGCGGACGACTACCTGGGCAAACCCTTTGCCCTAGAAGAACTCAACGCCCGCCTGCGGGCGCTGCTCCGCCGCAGCCACGGCCAGGCCGCCCCTGTGCTGGCGCACGGCCCGGTAAGCTTTGACCCGGAGCGCCGCCAAGCCAGGAAAAACGGCGAGGAAATAGCGCTCAGCCCCAAGGAAACCATGCTGCTGGAGCTCTTTTTGCTCAACAAAAACAGCGTGCTCTCCAAAAACCGGATCGAGGAAAAGCTCTACCCTTGGGGCGAGGAAGTGATGAGCAACGCCGTGGGCGTGCATGTGCACCACCTGCGCCGCAAGCTGGGTGAAGATTTCATCAAGACCGTGCACGGCTTGGGCTACGCTCTGGGAACCGTCCCCGGACCGACTTCCGGTGCGGGCCGATGAAGAAGAAACAACGCTGGAGCCTGCGCCTGCGCCTGAGCCTGTTCTTCGCCATTTTGCTCCTCATGACCTGGAGCATCGCCCTGGTCTGGTCCTGGCTGGAAAACCGGGCATACATCAACGAATTTTTCGACACCCAACAAATGCTCTTCGCCAAGCGCCTGGCCGCGGCCGACTTTGGCAGTCTTACCCGCCAACTGCCGGACACGGAGGATTTATTCCCCAAATCCGCCCGCGTCCACAAAGGCGAGCAGGAAGACGACGCCCTGGGCTTCGCCATTTTTGACCGGCAGGGGCGGCTTTTGCTCAGCGATGACGAAAACGGCAGCAACTTCATCTTTGCCGAAAAGGGCAACGGCTTTGCCAATTCGCGCCTGCGCGGCGAAGACGACCTTTGGCGCATCGTCTGGCTGCCTTCCCTGGACGGCCGGGCGCTGGTGGCCGTAGGGCAGGAGCTGGACTACCGCGCGGACATGGTCCTGGAAATGCTGGCCGGGCAGATGTTGCCCTGGCTGTTGCTTTTGCCGGTGCTGTTGATCTGCCTGGCCGTCATCGTGGGCCGGGAACTGGCCCCGCTGCGCAGCGTGGCCGCGAACCTGGAAAAACGCGCCCCGGCGGACGTCACCCCCATAGAAACCGAAGTGCCGGCCGAAGCCCGCCCGCTGGTGCGATCCCTGAACAATCTTTTCCTGCGCGTCGGCTCGCTCCTGCGGCGCGAGCGCACCTTCATCTCCGACGCGGCCCACGAACTGCGCACACCCCTGGCCGGGCTCAGCATTCAGGCCCAGGTGGCCCAAATCGCCAAAGACCCGGCCGCGCGCGCCCACGCACTGGAACAGCTCATGGCCGGCATCAAAAGAGCCAGCCGGCTGACGGACCAGTTGCTCATGCTCTTCAAGCTGGAATCCCAGCAGGACTCGTCCCAGGCCGCCCCGCCCCGGCAGGACGAAGTGGACTGGGCGGAACTTCTAACCGAAGCCCTGGCCGAAGCCCAAGGGCAAGTTGAGGGGAAAAACCTCCAGTTGCGGGAAGATCCGCCCGCCGGGCCCGCCGCCCCGGCCATTACCGGCAACCGGGACCTGCTGGCCATTTTGCTGCGCAACCTTGTCAGTAACGCCGTAAAATATACCCCGCCGGGCGGCAGGATTGAGGTGGCCCTGGACCAGCGCGGCTTAAGCATCGCCAACAGCGGGCATCAGGTGCCGGCTGAACTGGCGCCCCGGCTGGGCGAGCGCTTTTTCAGGCCACCCGGGCAGCGGGAGCCGGGCAGCGGGCTGGGGTTGTCCATTGCCAGGCGAATTGCCCAGTTGCATGGGTTGCGGTTGGTCGTGCGCATCAAATCGGACTGGTTTGAAGTTAAAGTGCTTTTTTAGGGTATTTCACACTTGAAAAGCTGTTATGATTGAGCCTTGTCAACAGGCACATATTGGACGAATTACGCGAACGAGCGTGAATAAATATCCATTAATTACACTATATTAAATAAAAAAAAGCAGTGTCGGCGGCACCGCTTTTTTTGTCGCTTGAGGCGATTTATTCTTCAAGTAATTTCAAGTGGATATAAATTGCCTCAAAACAATTCAAAAATATGTTAAGGGGAAAATACATTTTTCCAGTATAAAAACGCATGCTCCGTCACCGTCAGCCGCAGTTTACCGCAACCCCTTCGCCCTCGCCGGTCAGGCGGCGCGGCGGCGGACATGGGGAACCCGGTGTCGTTATTCTTGACGCCTTTGTCGCAACCGTCTACCTGCCGCACGTAAAGCTCCGCAAGCGGAGCTGGCAGGTGGACGAGCGCATTGCCAGACAGCATCTTTCCCGGGCTTTCGGGAACCGCCCGCTTGCCGGTATGAGCCGTTGCGAGGTGGAAGCCTGGCTTCAAGGACTGTCGAACCGGGGGCTGGCCCCGGCCACCTGCAACCGGATCCTGGCCGTCCTGAAAAGCATTTGCGCTCTCGCCTTGGCGCACGGCATTCTGCCGGCGGGGCAATCACCCTGCGCGGGCGTACCTTCCTTCAAAATTCACAGGCAGCGGGAACGCTATCTCGCTCCTGCTGAAGCCGGGCGGCTCATGCGGGCGCTGGAAGAATCCACGCGACCGGAGGCCGCAGCGCTTCGTTTGCTTTTGCTCACCGGCGCGCGCAAAAGTGAAATCCTCAAGGCCCGTTGGGAAAACGTCCGCCTGGACCAACGCCTGCTCACCGTGCCGCTGTCCAAGTCCAACAAGCCGCGCCATATCCCGCTTTCCTACGAAGCCGCGGCCGTCATCCGTTCCATCCGGCGCGAACAGGGCTGTCCGTGGCTCTTCCCCGGCCATGCGCCGGGCAAGCCTCTTTCCGACATCTATCTTTTTTGGAACGAACTGAGGCGGCGGTTGGGCCTCGCGGACGTGCGCATCCATGACCTGCGGCATACCTTCGCCAGTTTTCTGGTCAACGCTGGGCATTCGCTCTACGAGGCGCAAAAGCTTCTGGGGCACAGCGACCCCAGGACTACCATGCGCTACGCCCACTTGGGACAAGCCTCGTTGGTGGCGGCGGCGCAAACCGTAAGCGACTGCCTTGCCAGCCGCGCGAGGGATGTATGAAAGGAACGGATTTATTCGGCTGTCAGTGGTCGTAAATGAACGGCTCATCGACAGACGCACTGTCGATGAGGTCGTGAGAATCAATACCTTAAAAATAATCTAGTTTCAATACAGCACTCCTTAAAAAAATCTTATCAACGCTTTTCTTTATAAAATTACCTAATAATTTAAACAATATATATCATCTAACGATGTTATACAGGCTGCAAAAATCGACAGTGCGTCTGTCGATGAAGCGATCCGTATAGTCCTTTGGCGATCAAATGCGCCAGGAGAGGGTCATGCCTGCAGAAAAGCGCTATTTGGTAAACATTTTTCACGGTTGCATGCCTGATATTTCGGCAGTTAAGCATGCAAAAGAGTACGCATGAACGCCGCTGAGCCTTCGGAAGTTTCCGTGGTGATGGCGAGCTACAACCATGGCCATTTTATTGCCGCTGCAATAGAGAGCGTACTTGCCCAAAGTGTGCCGAACTGGGAACTCATTATCGTGGATGACGGCTCCACCGACTCCTCCCAGGGCATTATTCAGCGCTATACGGAAAAAGATACCCGGTTGCGCTTTTTTCAACATCCGTATGGCGCTAACCGGGGTCTGCCCGCCACGTTACGCTTGGGGCTCGACAATGTGCGGGGACGATATGTCGCTTTTCTTGAGTCTGACGATGCGTGGCGGTCCAACTGCCTGGAAAAGCGTTTGCTGCGTCTGCGGGAAAGCGGCGCCGACGCTGTTTTCAATCATATCGAGCTTATGGGGGATGAGGCCGGAAAAGCCGGCGATCTCCCGCTGGTGGAAGGGGTGCGCGAACGCTTCAGAAGATATCCGGCTAACTTTTATCTGGGGGACAAACTGTTCTTTGTCAACGTTGTTCCGACTTTCTCCTGTATTATGTTGAAGGCGGAAGCACTGGCGGAAGCCGCCCTCATCCCGCCCGTTTCTCGCTGGCTTGATTGGTGGCTGTGGTTGCAGGTGGCCGCGACCGGTCGTTTCACTTACCTGGACGAGTCCTGTACCTTCTGGCGCAGGCACGGCATGAGCTACAACCGCAAGCGTGATGTGCGGGACTATTTTAACGACAGCAAGGCTATGTGGCGCGCAATGCGGCAGGCCATCCCGCAATGGAACGGCGGTCGGCTCCAGGGGCTACGCAGCCTGCCGGCTCTCCCTTTTTATTTTTATTTGCTGTTGCGACTTGGTCACATGGCCGGAATGAACGGGCCAATGGGACTGACGCGGCGCATCCTGTCCAAATTCGGATTCGCTTGACCCGCTGAAAACGCGATGCAATCATAGGCTGTTTGTTCATGAAAAAAACCCTGCTGTTCGCCGGCACGCGGCCTGAAGCGATCAAGATTTTGCCTGTATACTCCGCGCTGCGAAAAAAGAACGGTATTTCGGCAAAACTGGTGGCCACGGGCCAGCATCGAGAAATGTTGGCCCAGGCGTTCACCGATTTCGGCGTAACTCCCGATATAAGTCTTGACGTCATGGCGGGCGGGCAAACGTTGGCCGCGCTTTCCTCGCGGCTCTTCACCACAGTTGACCGGCTGTTGGAGAAAGAAATGCCGGACGCCGTTTTTGTGCAGGGGGATACCACAACGGTTCAGGTCACCGCACTTTGCGCCTTTTACCGAAAAATTCCCATCGGGCATGTGGAGGCCGGGCTGCGTAGCGGAAATATGCATGCCCCTTTTCCGGAGGAATTGAATCGCCGCGTGGCCGGGCTTGCGGCCTCCTGGCATTTCGCGCCGACCCGGCGGGCCGCCGACAACCTGCTGGCCGAAGGCGTGGAGGAACGGACCATTCTGGTTTCGGGCAATACGGTCATAGATTCGCTATTGTTGATGCGCGATCTGGCGCTCGCCTCTCCTCCGGCGCTTCCTCGCAAAGTGGCCGATGTCGTCGAGTCGGATCACCGGATCATATTGGTTACCGGGCATCGGCGCGAAAATTTCGGGGACGGTTTCAAACAGATATGCGAGGCGGTGCTTGCCCTGGCGGACGCATTTACGGATATCCGCATTGTCTATCCGGTGCATCTCAACCCCAATGTGCAGAATATCGTCAAACGGCTGCTGGACGCACACCCGCGCATCGTACTGACCTCCCCGTTGAGCTACAAACCTTTCGTCTACCTGATGAACAAAAGCCATATCATACTTTCCGATTC
>JAISDX010000082.1 GCA_031264465.1 Deltaproteobacteria bacterium
ATTATGCCGCTGGCCGCGCCGCTGGATAAAAAAGTTGAAGTGCGCTGGGCCCTGGACGATTTCCGGGCCCGCTTCGGGCGCGAGGCCGAAGGCATGTGGCTTGCGGAATGCGCCGTGGATACCCCCACTCTGGAAGTGCTGGCCGAGGCCGGCGTTCGCTTCGTCAGCTTGGCCCCGCGCCAGGCCGAGGCCGTTTCCGAAGACGGGCTTGATTACTCCCCGGTTAACGGGAACCCGGATATCAGCCGCCCCTACAAAATCACTCTGCCTTCCGGGCGGGAAATCGCCGCGTTTTTCTACCACGGCAGCCTGGCCCAGGCCGTGGCTTTTGAGGGACTTTTGGCCGACGGCGAAAAATTCTGGCGCAAACTTAGGCAAAGCTGCGAGCAGTCGCTGCCGCGCGGCGGCATATTGAGCATGGCCACGGATGGTGAAACTTACGGCCACCACTTCAAATTCGGCGAGATGTCGCTGGCCTATTTGCTGGAGCAGGGCCGGCAGGGGCGCGACGGGGTGGAATTTACCAACTTTGGGGCTTACCTGGCCGAAAATCCGCCCACGGCCTACATGCGCCTGTACGAGTCCTCTTCCTGGAGCTGCATGCACGGCATTGAACGCTGGCGCTCCAATTGCGGCTGCAAGGACGGCGGGCACCCGGACTGGAATCAGGAATGGCGCTCCCCGCTGCGCCAGGTGATGAACGAGGTTAAAAGCCGCCTGGACGAGCATTTTTTTCAGGCCGGGCGGGAAGTGTTCAAAAACGCGGCAGCCGCGCTGCTGGACTTCGGCCAGGTACTGGCCGACCAGGGTCAGGCCGCCGCCTTCGCGGCCCGGCACTTTATCGGGAAAAATGGCGGAAAGGCGGAGAAAGCCTGGCAGTTCCTGCGCATGCAGGAAAGCGCCCTGGCCGCTTTTGCCAGTTGCGCCTGGTTTTTTGACGATCTTTCGCGCATCGAGCCGGTCAAGGCGCTGAGCTTTGCCCTGCGCGCCATGGAGCTTTCTCTGGCCACCGGCGGGCCGGACTTGCGGACGCAGGTGGAAAAGATGCTGGAAGCCGCGCATTCCAACAAGCCGGAAGAGGGCAGCGGGCGGCAGATTTTCCGCAACCGGGTGCTGCCCACCCGGCAGGACGCGGCCAGCCTGTGCCTGTTCAGCTATCTGCACGCCTATTGCAACGACTTGCTGCCGGCCGATTGCGACGGCCGGGTGAGCATGGTTTACCCCACCTTGAAAGTCGAATTGCAAAGCATCGAATGCCCGGCGGAAGCCTGCTGCATGCCGCCTGACCAGACTACCAGGCCGGATGCCAGGCTCATCAAGGGCCTGGCCGTAATCGGGCACCCGGAAGCGGCCGGCGGCCGGACCTTTGCCTGGGAAGGACTGCTTCCGGCCCGCGACTACGACAACAAGGTGTTTTTGGGCAACGCCGGGCTTACCGCCAAGACGGCCGACGGCCGCGCCTTCCGGCGGGAAAGCCGCGACCTGGCCCGGCACCTGCACGATTTTTTGAACGTGCGCATGCTCAGGCGCACGGCCGACATCGGGGCGGCGGATCGCACCCTGACCCTGCGCCATTGCATCTCCAACCTGGCCAGCCTGGAGGAAGGGCAGACCACCCAGCCGTTTGACGATCTCTGGAGCGAGCTTTTGCCCTACCTGCCGGTAGCCTGCCTGAACTGGCCTGACGGGGGGGCGGAACTGCGGCAGGAAAGCCTGGAGCAGGCCGCCCGGATCATGCGCCGGAACAGCATTTCGCCCAGCCTGCGGAACCGCTGCATGGAACTGGTGAGCGCCGAAGCGCTGCGCCTTCTTGATAGCGGTGAAAATGGCGGCCTGGACGACGCCGAGCTGGACAACGAACTGGCCAGGGGCGTGCGCCGCGTGGCTTTTGTGCTGCCGGAAATGAACTGGTGGGAGGTGCAGAACCGCCTGTGGAGCAGGAACTTGCTCGGAGCTTACCCCAAAACGGCCGAAGCGGTGGGTTTCAAGATGTGAATTTGGCTTCCGGGTCAAGGCCCAGGCTCACCATGAAGCCGCGCTGGATTTTGTCCACCATCACCGCGCCGGGCGAGCCCCCTTTGACCGGCCGGACGTCTTTGACCAGGGCGGAGACAATTTCCGCCCGGTCGTCGTTTTTGCGCCAGCTTTTCACGGCCGAAAGCGTGCCGGCTTCAAGCAGGGTGCGCTCCGGGATATCCTGCCCCAAGTGGTCGCGCCTGATGATCACGTGGGCGCTGGGGCCGCCCTGCACATGCAGCCAGAGGTCGTGCGGCTGGGCCAGCTTGAGCAGGGCCTGATTGCCCAGGGCGCTCTTGCCGCGCAAAATGATAAAGCCGTCGGAAGAGGTGAAGCGCTGCACCAGTTTGTATGGGTCGGTAATTTTCGCGTCCGCTCCGTGTTTTCCGGGCCGGCCGGCCGGCGGCTGCTGCCTGCCCGGGCGCGGGGCCGGGGCAAAGCCTTGCCGCACTCGTTCCAGTTCGCCTTGCAACTCGTGGCGGCGTAATGCCACAAAGGCAAGGCCGCGTTTGCCGCGCTCGGACTGCTTGAAAAAGCGGGTCATGTTTTCGGCCAAGCTCCTGGTAGGATCCAGATCCAATTCGTGGGCGTGACCGTCCGGACTTTCCCCGGCCGCGATGGCGAGCCGGGCGGTTTTGTCCGCCCCGTTCAGCCGCCAGAGCACCGCTTGCAGCAACACGCCTTTTTGCCGCAACCCGATAAGGTCGTTAAGCCGCTCTTCCTCCTGTTCCAGCTTGTCCAGGGCTTTGTTCAGGCGGCGCTCTTCGGCGGCCAGCGAGCTGTTGCGCTCTTTTTGCGTATCCGCGCCCAGCCAGGCCAGCATTTGCGGCTCGTAAACCCGGCGGGCCAGCTCCAGCTTGGGGTAGGGCGCGACTACGCCTTCCGCGCTTTCCGCCGGTCCGGCTTCCTCCAGATCGGCACTTTGCGCCGGCGGCAGGGGCCAGGCTGAAAGCCGGTTGGGGGCGCCGGCAAAATTGTACAGGTAAAGCTCGCCGCCGCCTTTTTCGGCGTCGTGCCGCAAATCGGCCAGAAGCGCGGCCGCCTCCAGCGGTTCCAATTGAGCCAGGGTCTTGCGCAGGGCCGGGGTCAGGACCGGAAAGGCGCGCCAGACGGACTGGCTTTGCAGGCGTTGGACCGCCTCGGCCGGCGATGGCGCCAGCAGGTCGAACTCGGGCCATTGCGCTTCGGCAAGGTCGGGCAGTTCATAGTGCAGGCTGGGGCCGGAAATCAGGTCCAGGCAGAGCCAGAGCGGGGTGCCCGGGTCCGGGCTGCCTTTTTTGGCTGTGGGCACGAAAAAGAAAATGCGGCGGTTTATCCAGTCGGGTCTGGCCGAACCGAGCACGCGCCCGGCCAGGTGCTTGCGCAGGGTCATGACCAGGGTGGAGGGTTTTTCCGGGTTGGGGAGTTTTTGTCCGGTCAGGTAAAGGGCGGGCTGGACTTTTTTCCGGCGTAGCGCGACTACGCGCTCCAGGCCGTGATTGTAGGTTTTGTTGTGGCGCAGCACCAGCGTGCGCTTTTGGGCCTGCTCCGGGCCTGGTTTGTATATGCCGAGAGTTAAAAGGCCGGCGGCCGGGCTGTGAATTTTATCAACCCGGCCGCCGTGCAAAAATGATTCAAGTTCATTGATCAGCAGCCTGAAAACATGGGCATCCATAAGCAGCCCTCAAGCGTGGCCGACGCGGACTTTAGTCGCCGCGCAGTTGTTCGTCTTCTTCCTGCTTGCTTTTGCAGTTGATGCAGAGCTTGGTGACCGGGCGGGCTTTAAGGCGGGCCACGCCGATTTCTTCGCCGCAATCTTCGCAGGCGCCGAAAGTGCCGTCTTCAATGCGCAGCAGAGCGGAATTTATTTTTTTGATCAGTTTGCGTTCGCGGTCGCGGATGCGCAGAGTGAAGGCCCGGTCGGATTCCACAGTGGCGCGGTCAGCCGGATCGGCGCAAACTTCGTTACTGTCGTTCATATCTTCAATGGTGCTTTCAGACTGCTTTACGGCCTCCTGCAACATTTCGTTGAGCAACCCCTTGAAGTATTCAATATCTTTTTGTTCCATTGCAACCTCCAGTCACCGTTGCGGATTTAACGGCAAGCCGCAAAAACCGTTTTCGGTTCGTCGGCTTTTCCATGTCCGTCCTGAACCCGGTAGAGTTAATCAATGCCTACCTAAAAGTAAAGCAAAAAATAAAATTTATCGGCACAACATTGGACTTGACAGCAAGGCCGTATTTGCCTAAAAACGAC
>JAISDX010000088.1 GCA_031264465.1 Deltaproteobacteria bacterium
GGATGAAGGTTGTGGCCGAAAATCTCTTTTTTGTTCTCATTTCCTTGTGGGTGATTATGTGCCGGGATGACGATCATGCGCGCACAACCGCATAAATCAGATTTTTAAGGGTCGACTAGTTAAAAAAGAAAGACCGCTGGATTATAGCGGTCTTTCTTGTTTTGAAAGCCTTGCGGCTTAATGATTTCCTGGTGCCGAAGGGGAGACTCGAACTCCCATGTCCTTGCGAACACTAGAACCTGAATCTAGCGTGTCTACCAATTCCACCACCCCGGCTTGAGAAATGTATTTAAAGGGCATTCATTATTTTTGCAAGCTTTTTTTCAGGAATTTTTGACCGCGTCAATAAATGATTTTGCCTCGCTGCCCTTAATGATCGTCACAATGGCGTCCGGTCTGTTTTGCAGGTACAAAAGCGCCTCCTGGTCATCTATGTTCAGGTGGATTTTAAAATGCGGATCGTCCTCCACCGCACCGCTCCCCTGGCGCAAAGCGCCGCCCGCCAGCGCTGTCGAAGCCGCTTCTTCCGGCAACAGCAAATCATCGTCGGGGTAGATGCGCTCTTTCACCCGGCCGGACATTTTTACGCCCTTGCCGTCGTCGAAGCGAATTCGGCATTTGGCGCCCGGCACCACAAATTCGGCATCATCTGCGGAGAAAGTGGCGATCAGCCAGAAAGCGTCTTCGTTTTCGGGCACCAGAAGGAGGGCAACCCGGTCAGCCTGGACCTGTTCGCCGGGCTTGAAGTTGGCTTTGACCACGGTGGCGTCGGCTGGCGCGAATTTGCGGCTGCCGGCCAGGTCGTTCTCGGCCCGGGAAAGGCGCAGAAAAATATTATACGCGTTGGCGAGCAGTTGCTTTTGTTGATCGTTCAGGGCCGCGGCCGATTGCTCCAGCAGTGCGCGCGTCCGCAAGCTGGCCTCCAGGCCGGCCCGGTGGTTGTTCACCATTTCCTGCTCTTCACGGGCCAGTTCCAGTGCGGTGGCCAGACGGTAGTCCTCGGCCTGCAATTTTACTAGCAGCTCTTTGTCTGCCGTGCTTTTTTTCTCTTTCAGTTCGAGCTTGCGTGCCGCGAGTTGGCTTTTGGAATGCGCGAGCGATAGCGCCGTTACCCGGTCGGAAGCCTTTTCCGCCGCTGTCAGCGCGGTTTCCAGGCGGGCCTTGAGCACGGAATAATCTTCCGGCAGCGTAAAGTAGCCCTCCAAAATTTTAAGCGCGACCGGGTTCAGCCTGGGCAGGGTTTCCCGCAATTTGGCTTCCGCTTCCTGCTTGGCCAGGGCGGCATTTTCCGAGGCGACTTCCAAAAGCAGGTCGCCTTTGCGCACTTGCTCTCCGTCGTCGACAATTCGCCGTACCTGGCCGGTCAGACCGCTCCTTACCTCGGTCAGGCCGCCACCCACATAGGCGTCCAGGCTGGTTACGGTGCCCTGCGAGCCGTCACGCACGAAGCGGGTCATGTAATAGGCGGCGAGCAGGGCCATTACCAGTGCAACGCTCATACCAATGCGGGTAGGGAGAGAAAGACGTTTAAAAAACATTTTTATATCCGTTAGTTGCAAATATCGCGAGATTTGGCTGATTCCCAGCCGGTGCAATCGCCATTGGAGCAGCCGCGTTTAAAGTCGGAACAAGCGGCCGGAACGTCGCCCGAAAGCAGGTTTAGCCCGCCGCGTACGTTCCAGGCCAGGTGCTGCCTGGAAGCGAGGCTCAGAGAGCGGTCCAGATCCTTTCTGGCTCCCAGGGCGTTACCGCCGCGCATGGACACAAGCCCCCGGTAGGCGTAATTTTCAGCTATGGGGTTAAGACGCACCGCCATGGTCAGGTCGTCAAAGGCGCCGTCCCAGTCGTAAATGTCGCTCTTGGCCAGGCCCCGGCGCTGGTAGGCCTCCCAGTAGTCCGGGGCCACCTTGATGGCTTTGTTCAGGTATTCGATGGCCTGCGCCGGATCCTTGCAGACCTGGCTGGTGGTCCAAAGAGAGCGGGCCAGGGCGAAGTTGGCCTCGGCCTCCTGCGGGTAATGCCGGGCCAGTCCCATGGGGTTGGGGGCGGTGGGGGCGGTGTCGCCGCAGGCGGAACAAAGGCCGGCCAGCAGCAGGGAAAGAATCAGATACTTGTTTATTTTCATAAAATAAGGTCAGCTTTTTATAATGTCGGTCAGGCTTGGGAATATATTTCCAAACGCTACCCGCGTTTATCGTTAGCAAGTTTCAAGAAGGGAGGCAACAATGACTTTTCCTTCCAGGCGTCCACATTTGGAATTGTGCGTCAAATCCCTGGAAGATGCCGTAAGCGGAGCTAAAGGCCCCGGCCGCGAAAATGAGCTAAGCCATCCATAAAACAAGGCCGGGCTCCCCGCAGGAAGCCCGGCCTCAATTTTGCCTGTGAAGTGGTCCCTCTACCCCAAGGGTGCTGTTAACCGATGAGCTGGAGAGCCATCTGGGCCATCGAGTTGGCCTGGGACAGCATGGCCACGCCGGCCTGGCTCAGAACCTGATTGCGCACGAATTCGGTCATTTCGGTTGCAACGTCAACGTCGGAAATCCGGGATTCGGCGGCTTGCAGGTTTTCTGCCTGAATCTGCAGGTTGCTGATGGTGTTTTCCAGGCGGTTCTGCATGGCGCCCAGGTTGGCGCGGATTTTGTCCTTGGAGGTGATGGCATGTTCAATGGCCACCAGGGCTCTTTGGGCCGCGGCCTGAGTAGAGATGCTGAAACCGTCGTCTTCATAGGACTGGTTGCCGAGGCCGAGGGCGGAGGCGGTGGCGTTGCCGATCTGGATATAGTAATAGTCTTCGGAACAGTCGTTGCCGCTGCCGAAGTGGACCTTCAGCTTGCCGGTGGAAACCAGGCCTTCGCCGTTGTGGACGCTGCTGGAAAGGTTGCCGTTCAACAGGTGCACGCCGTTGAAGTCGGTCGAGTTGGCGATACGGGTGATTTCCGAGGCCATGGCCTGATATTCGGATTCGAGCATCAAACGTTGGTCGGAGTTATAAGTACCCGTTGCGGCCTGTTCAGCAAGTTCCTTCATACGAATGAGCTTTTCGTCGATAACGCCCAGGGCGCCGTCGGCGGTCTGAATCAGGGAGATGCCGTCGTTGGCGTTACGCACACCCTGGTTCAGGGAGGCGATATCCGCGCGCATAAGTTCGCGAATGGCCAAGCCGGCGGCGTCGTCGGCCGCAGTGCCGACACGCAGGCCGGAAGAAAGCCGGCGGACCGAAGTTTCCAGGTTCCCGTACGATACACTCAGGTTACGGGCAGCGTTCATTGCCATCATGTTTCTATTAATAACGAGCGCCATGATATTCCTCCATGAATATTCGGCTTTCCGGGTGGCGCACTATGCAAACCGCTTCCATGCGGGGTTACCACCCTGTGCTGCTCTCATTATCGGCGAAAGTCTCAACTCTCTTTAGGCTTCGGGCCATTTTTTTATTTTTAACCGTGCGGCCGTGCCGGAGCAGCGTGTTAAGCTTGTACTACTTATCGCTTCCTGCAAAAAAAACTTTAGAACAATAAAGTACCCCCCTGTTTAAAAATTGTCGCAGCAAGTTTTTCCGCCTGCTTTTCCTGCGGAATCCGAAGCAAGAAACGGGCCAATAAAAAACGCCCTGAAAAATTTCAGAGCGCTGATTTTATTGGCCTTTCGGGCAGGTTAAAATTTCCGCTTGAGAGCTTTGGTCCTTTCCTGCAGCAGGAAGGCGCCGGTAATGGATTTGGGGTCTTTTACAAGCTGCTCCGGCGTGCCGCTGGCAACTATTCGCCCGCCGTTCTCGCCGCCGCCCGGACCCAGGTCGATCACATGGTCCGAGGCGCAGATGACGTCGGTGTTGTGTTCAATCACCACCACGCTGGCGCCTCTTTCCACCAGCTTGTGCAGCACGCCGATAAGCTTGCCCACCTCGTGCATGTGCAACCCGGTGGTGGGTTCGTCCAGGATGTAGACGGCGCCGGGCAGGCTGCGCTTGCCCAGTTCGCGCGATATCTTGATGCGCTGGGCCTCGCCGCCGGAAAGGGTGGTGGCCGGCTGCCCCAAGCGCAGGTAGTCCAGGCCGACCTCTTCCAGCACGGCCAGGCGGCGTTCCAGGGCCGGGTAGTTGGCGAAGAACTCGCGGGCCTGGCTCACGGTCAGGTCCAGCACGTCGGCAATGTTAAGCCCCTTGTAGCGCACTTCCAGGGTTTCGTGGCCGTAGCGCTGCCCTTTGCAAACTTCACAGGTGACGAAAATATCCGGCAAAAAGTGCATCTCCACCCGAATTTGCCCGTCGCCGGCACAGGCTTCGCAGCGGCCGCCCTTGACGTTGAAGCTGAAGCGCCCGGCATTGTAGCCGCGCTTCTTGGCGTCCGGCGTCATGGCGAAAATGCCGCGAATTTCGTCGAAAACCTTGGTATAGGTGGCCGGGTTGGAGCGCGGGGTGCGGCCGATGGGCGTCTGGTCGATAATCACGATGCGCTCAATGGCGGAAAGGTTCCCTTCGCCCATGTCCTTGCCGTCCACCCCAATCACGCTCACCCCGCCAATCTGGCCGGGGTGCTCCACCTTGATTCCCTGGGCAAGGGCCAGGTGCTTGTACAGGGTGTCCACCACCAGCGAACTCTTGCCCGAGCCGGAAACGCCGGTCACGCAGGTCATCACCCCCAGCGGGATGCGGCAGTCGATGTTTTTCAGGTTGTTGGTGGTAATGTTTTTCAGCGCCAGTTCGCCCTTGGGGGCGGAGCGCCCGGCCGGCACCGGGATGCTCAGGTCGCCGCGCAAATACTTGGCGGTAAGAGTTTGGGATTCATTAAACAATTTTTCCACGCTGCCGGTAAAGACCAACTCGCCGCCCTGCATGCCGGAACCGGGGCCCAGCTCCAGCACGGTGTCGGCTTCCTTGATGGTGGCTTCGTCGTGTTCCACCACCAACACGGTGTTGCCGCGGCGTTGCAGGCTGCGCAGGGTTTCCAGCAGTCGCTCGTTGTCGCGCGGGTGCAGGCCGATGGAAGGCTCGTCCAGCACGTAGGTCACCCCGACCAGACCGGAACCGAGCTGCGAAGCCAGGCGGATGCGCTGGGCCTCGCCGCCGGAGAGCGTGGCCATGTTCCGGCCCAGGGAAATGTAATCCAGGCCGACGTTAGCCATGAAGGAAAGCCGGTGTTCCAGTTCTTTAAGGAGCGGCTCGGCGATGATTTTGCGCTTGCCCTTGAACTTGCGGCTTTTGAGCCATTCCAGGGCGCGGGCGATGGAAAGCCCCACAAAGCCTGAAATATTCAGGTCGTCCACGCACACGGCCAGGGCTTCGGATTTGAGGCGGGCACCCTGGCAGTCCGGGCAGTTGGTGGTCTGGCGGTAGCGCGAAAGCAGTTCGCGCCAGGCCTCGCCGTACTGCATGCCTTTTTCCAGCAGGGAAATGACGCCGGGCCAGAGGTTTTCGTTCCTTTTGCCGCGCTTGGCCATTACCCGGCTGTTGCCGAACCAGTTGCGGCGCAGGCTGGATTCCGTGGATTCGGCGGCGCTGCCGTCTTCGTTTTCGCCATAGAAGAGAGCATTCAGGGCTTCCGGGCTGAACTCGGCCAGCGGCATATCAAGCTTGAAGCCCCAATGCCGGCCCAGGGCTTTCAGGTCGTCTTCATAGCGGGCCATGACCTTGGGATTCTTCCAGGGGAGCAGGGCGCCCTGGTCCAGGGAAAGCCCCTTGTTCGGGGCAATCAGGGCCGGTTCGAAATATTCGATGCTGCCCAGGCCCAGGCAGCGCGGACAGGCGCCCTGCGGCCCGTTGAACGAGAACAGTTGCGGGCTGAGCGAGGGCAGGCTGATGCGGCAGGTCGGGCAGGCTGACATGGTGCTGACGATGGTTTCGTCAAACTCATTCTCTTTTTCCAGGGGCACGGCCACAATCAGGCGGTCGCCGCCGTGTTTCAGGGCCAGTTCCACCGAGTCGGTCAGGCGGGAGCGGATGCCGTCGCGAATGACCAGGCGGTCCAGCACCAGGTCGACGTTGTGCTTTTTGGTCTTTTCCATCAGCGGCAGGTCGTCCAGCGAGAAAATGGCGCCGTTGATGCGCACCCGGGCAAAGCCCTCGGCCCGCAGCTTTTTGAACAGGTCCTGCTGCGTGCCTTTCTGGTGCTCCACCAGCGGGGCCATCAATATAATGCGCGTGCCTTCCGGCATGTCGATGATGTCGCCGATAATTTCGTCAATGCTGCGCGACTCGATGGGTTTGCCGCACTTGGGGCAGTACATGGTGCCCAGGCGGGCGAAAAACACGCGCAGAAAGTCGTAGACCTCGGTCACGGTGCCCACGGTGGAACGAGGATTGCGGGCCGAGCCCTGCTGTTCCAGTGAAATGGCCGGGGAAAGACCCTCTATTTTGTCCACGGCCGGCTTGTCCATTTGCGGCAGAAATTGCCGGGCGTAGGCGGAAAGCGACTCCACGTAGCGGCGCTGCCCCTCGGCGTAAACCAGGTCAAAGGCCAGGGTGGACTTGCCGGAGCCGGAAGGGCCGCAAATAACCACCAACTCGTCACGCGGGATGTCCAGGTTCAGGTTTTTCAGGTTATGCTGGCGCGCGCCTTCTATATGGATATAATTCTTGTTCATATTTATCCACTTGCAGGGTTTGGCAAAAGCTTGCCGGACACAAGCGCCGGCAAGCTTCCTTCCTTATAATGGATCTGCAAAAAGATCATTAACCAGCGTTTCCTTAGCTTTTTTTCGCCGGCAAGGCAATTGCGTTTTGAACGTTGCCGAAGCGGGGCGGCCGCGCTGGCCTGGCGGCAGTCTATAAAGATAATCGGCTATACGCCCTTGCCGGGGGCCTGAAGCTGCATTATATAGACTGCCGAAGCAATTTTAATGACCCATAACGGAGGGCCTGCAATGTTTACTGTTACCGATGAAGCCAAAAAAGAGCTCGACGTTTTTTTTGCCGATAAAGAAAAAACTCCAGTCCGCGTTTACCTGGCCGCCGGCGGCTGCGCCGGACCCCGTCTGGCTCTGGCGCTGGATGACCCCATGGACGACGACAGCCAGTTCGACGAGCACGGCTTCAAGTTCATCATGGAAGCCGCCCTGTACGAAAAAGCCCAGGATATCACCATTGATGCCGGCTACATGGGCTTTACCGTAGAATCGACCGTGCCCCTGGCCCCGGCCGGCGGCGGCTGCGCCGGCTGCGGCGGCGGCTGCCATGCTTGAGCCTTGCGGCAAAGCAACCAGTTTGTTCTTTAAAACCGGCTTCGTTTGAGGCCGGTTTTTCCATATGTGCAACGGCCGTAAATATGGCTGGAAAAATAACGTAAGGTTTCGTATACAGTTCCCATGACCGCAGCTTACGGGAACTCGCCGCTCTCCGGCAGGCCCTGGTCGCATTATGCCAGTCTTCAGTGGAGGCTCAATGCTTAAAGGTTTATTGCCCAAGGGCGCGCCCTTTTTCGAATATCTGCTGCAACAAAACAAAGTGATGTGCGCGATCAGCGCCCTGATTCCCCGTCTGGTCGAAAAAAGCGGCCCGGCCAGGGCCGTGCTGCCCGCCCGCGACGGCATCCAGCAGGAGGCCGACGCCCTGGAACGCGAAGGCGATGCCCTGTATCTGCAGTTGATCCGCGACTTGTCGCAGACCTTCATCACGCCCATAGACCGCGAGGACATCCTGCGCATAGGCAAAGAGCTCGAGGCCATGTGCGACCTTCTGGAAAACCTGGTGGCCCGGCTGCACGTGTTCAATCTGCCCTTATATCCGCTGCAGATGAAGCGCATCGCCAAAAATATCAACGGGATGGTACTGCTGACCCGTTCCATGTTGGAAGGGCTGGCCCAAAAGCGGGACAGCCACGACACCCGCGCTTTCCGCGTGTTGCAGGACGAGTGCGAAGTGCTGCTCAGCGCCGGGCTGGGCGAGGCTCTGGACGTGCAGGAAATGACGCCCCAGACCGTCATGGGCGCTCTCAAGCTGACCCGCGCCTATGACCGCATGGAACAGGCCGTCCACCAGGTGGCCGAACTGGCCGAAGCCATTGAGGAAGCGGTTTTGAAAAATGTTTGAAATCCCGCTCCTTTTGCTTGTCATCATCATTACGGCGCTGGTCTTCGACTTTACCAACGGCGCGCATGACTGCGCCAACGCCATTGCCACCGTGGTCTCCACCAAGGTGCTCTCGCCGCGCGCCGCCGTGGCCATGGCCGCAATTCTGAACCTGACCGGGGCCCTGCTGGGCACGGAGGTGGCCCATACCCTGGGCGCCGGCATCGTCCGGCCCGATATTGTCAGCGGCAGCCACATCCTGGTGCTGGCCGGGCTGATCGGGGCCATTTTCTGGAACAGCTTCACCTGGTATTTCGGCATTCCCTCGTCCTCGTCGCATGCGTTGATCGGCGGGCTGATCGGGGCCGCTTTCGCCCATGCCGGGTTTGACGCCCTGAACGCGCTGTCCATTGTTAAAAAAGTGCTTCTGCCGCTGGCGCTTTCGCCTCTGGCCGGGTTTTGCGCGGGCGTGGCGCTGATGAGCCTGATCATTTTCGTGTTCCACCGGGTCAGGCGCCAGACCGCCAACGGTTTTTTCCGCCGGGCCCAGGTTTTTTCCGCCGGCACCATGGCGCTCAGCCACGGCCTGAACGACGCGCAAAAGACCATGGGGGTCATTACCCTGGCCCTGCTTATTTTCGGGCAGATCGACAGCATCGTCGTCCCGCTCTGGGTCAAGCTGGCCTGTTCCCTGGCCATGGCGGCCGGCACCAGCGTGGGCGGCTGGAAAATAGTAAAAACCATGGGGCACAAGATTTTCAAGCTTGAGCCCGCGCACGGGTTCGCGGCGGAAACTTCCGCCGCGCTGGTCATTGCCGGAGCTTCAATGCTGGGCGCCCCGGTCAGCACCACCCACACCATTACGGCCTGCATTTTCGGCGTGGGCTCCACCAAGCGGCTTTCCGCGGTGCGCTGGGGCGTGGCCGGTAACTTGCTCGTCGCTTGGGTGCTGACCATCCCGGCCGCCGCCACGGTGGGGGCTCTGGCCTTCCTGCTCCTGGACCGGGTATTCTGATTCAACCAATTTTTCAAATGGAGCTGCATGTGGCCGAACTTAACCGCCTGGAAATAATCGCCTCGCCCGAAGACACCGACATCATCACCGCCATCCTGGCTCTGGCCGTCAACCACGGTTGGGAAGAGGAAGACCTGCCCTCGGGCGAGGTGCTGTTCCGGGTACACTCGCACAACCCGCAGTTCTGCCTGGAGCTGGAGACCGAGCTGAAAAGCCGCCTGCCCGGGCTGGAGCTTTCCCTGGACATGGTGCCGGAACTGAACTGGGTGGAAACCTGGAAAGAGTTTTTTACCCCGGTGGAGGCGGGCAGCCGCTTTCTGGTGCTGGCGCCCTGGATGGAGGCGGAACGGGCCACCACCACGCGCATTCCGATTGTCATCGAGCCCAAGACGGCTTTCGGCACCGGGCACCACGCCACCACGGCCCTGTGCCTGACCGCCCTTGACAACTTGTACGACCAGGGCCGCATCCGGGCGGGGCAGCGCTTTTTCGACTTGGGCACCGGCTCGGGCATCCTGGGCATTGCCGCAGCCAAGCTCGGCCTGGTCGGGCAGGGGGTGGACGTGGACATCCTGGCCGTGGAAAACGCCCTGGAGAACCGCGACATCAACGAAGTCGCGCCTGCGGCCCTGGCCGTGGAGCGCGGCGGCCTGGGCGCGGCCGAAAACGGCCCCTACGACCTGGTGCTGGCCAACATCCTGGCCGAACCGCTCATGCAGATGGCGCCGGACTTGATGAACCAGGTCAAGCGGCCGGGCGGTTGCCTGGTGCTTTCCGGCATTCTGGCCACCCAGGGCGAGCAGGTGCGGGAAGCTTACGCCGCCTTGGGCGAACCCGAGGTCGCCCGCCAGACCGAGTGGATCAGCCTGGTGTGGAAGCTCTAGTTTAGTACAAGACCATGCCCGCACTCGCCGCACTGGAAGATTATTGCAAAACTCTGGACCGTTACTACGGACCGGCGCCGGCCGGCGCCGACTTCGCTTCGCCATTTGCAGCCGCCCTGGCCGCCGTTGTCGGCCGCGACGTACTGGACAAAGTGCTGCAAAACCTGGCCGCCGTCCTGCCGGACATAACTCCGGCTTCGGTCTGGAGCCTGCCGCCGGCCCGCCTGGCCGAGGCTCTGCGCCCGGCCGGCTTTGCCCCGGCCAGGGCCAAGCGGTTGCGGGCGCTGCTGGCTTGGCTGGCCGGGCAGGCCGCAACTGAAACCCCGCCCGCCTCCTCTTCCCTGGAATTTCTGAACGGGGCCAGCCCGGCCCGTCTGCGAGACAGCCTGCTGGAAGTGCGCGGCCTGGGCCCGGAAAGCGTGGATTTTTTCCTGCTGCATGCCCTGGATTTGCCGTTTTTTGCCGCCAGCGCCCAGGCTTACCGCCTGCTCCGGCGGCATGGCTTTGTGGGGGCGGAGGCGGAATATTCGGAAATTCAGGATCTATTCCGCAACGCGCTGCCGGAAGATACTGCTTTGTACCGCCGCTGCCGCCTCCACCTGGAGCGCCTGGGGGCCGAGTTTTGCCGCAAGGCCGCGCCGCGTTGCGCCACTTGCCCTCTTAAGGCATATATGGAATATGAGCCTTGTGATTAAAAGCTCTGCAATCCCGGTTTCATCTTTGCGGCCGTTCGCTGGTCTGGCGTTGCTGCTCCTTTTTTGCTGCCTGCCGCCGGCTCAGATGGCGCGGGCCGCCCAGCCGGCCCAGACGGAAAAAGAAATCCAGGCCCGCATCAAGCTGGAGGAAGACAACGCCAAAACCCGGCGCGACAGCCTGGCCCGCCTCACCCAGCAGGAACGCGGGGTGAACGCCGAACTGGCGGCCGTGGAGGAAAGCGTCCTCAAGCTGGAGCGCGAACTGGCCGCGCAGCGGGACAAACTGCTCGGTCTGGCCCGTTCCGGTTCGGAAACGGAAGCGCAGTACGAAAAACTCCTTCAGGAAAAACAAAAATCCGAGGCGGCCATGCGCGAAGTGCTGCGCACCACCTGGGAGGTTTACAACCGCAAGCAGAGCGCCGGCGGGCCGCAATTGGACGAGTGGCCGGCCATGGATCGCGATTACCAGTGGTCGGCCAGCCTGTTCGCGGCCCTGGAGGAACACCGGGCCCGTATTGCCGAGCAGGAAAAAATGCTCGGCGAGCTTTCCGGCAGGCGCATCATGATTGGCCGCGAAGTGGCTGAAAGCATGGAGGCCATCGAGCTGGAAAAAGCCAAAATCCTGGCCGAGCGCCTCAGGTACGAAAGACGCTTGGCCGACTTGCGCAAACAGCGGCAGGGCGCCCAAGCTGAACTGGACGCCACGGTCAAGCTGATCTCAAGCCTCAACTTCGACCTGCAAAACGCGCAGGCCGGCGCCATGCGCATCGACAGGGCCAAGGGGAGCCTCGTCTGGCCGGCCGCCGGCAAACTGGAAATCAGCTATCGGCCTTCGGCCCGCCCGCCGGTGCAGGGCATCGGCCTGTCTACCGCCGCGGGCGCCCCGGTGCTGGCGGCGCACGGCGGCAAGGTCATGTACAACGACACCATGCGCGGCCTGGGCCGGGTAGTGGTGCTGCAGCACGGTGAGGCCTATTTTACGGTTTACGCCTTTCTTTCGGACAGTTCGGTACGCCAGGGCGACCCGGTGGCGCGCGGGCAGGAACTGGGCAAAGCCGGCTATTACCCGGCCCTGAAGGGCAACGGGATTTATTTCGAATTGCGTCACCATCAGACCACCCTCAATCCGGAACTCTGGCTCGGCCCGAAAAGCTGATCCGGCGGCGGAGCATTCATATAAAGCTGTTTGACGGCCAATTATAAACTGTCTTATACTCGGACGAGATTCCGGGTTGCGGCCGGATATACTTTTGCCGGGCGGCCCGGGACAAAATCTTTGCATTACATTGACTTTTCCGGTAGGTAACTGAAACATTTGACGCTTCATCAGATTGCTTGGCGGCCGACAAAGTCGGCCTGCCGTATTATGGCGGCAAGAATTTGAAGACAAATTCTTGCAAAGCGGCTAAACTGCTTTCTTGTCCGCGAATTATGCTGAACTTGTTTCCCCGGTCCATTACATGCCTCGTGAGGTAAAGATCCATGCGTTTTAAAATATTTGCCGTTCTGGTCCTGCTCTGTGCCGCCCAGGCCGCGCCCGCGTCCATGAGTAACGCGGCTTCGGCCAACGATTACGGGCATCTGAAGCGGTTCAGCATGGTGTACGATTTGATCCAGCACAACTACGTGCGCGACGTCAGCAACGACGAATTGACCAACGGCGCGCTCAAGGGTATGCTGGAAAACCTCGACCCGCACTCCACCTTTCTGACCGAAAAAGAATTCAAGGAAATGCGGGAAAACACCGCTGGCGAATTTTTCGGCGTGGGCATTGAAATTTCTCACGAGAACGGCCAGGTGACCGTGGTCACGCCCATTGAAGACACGCCGGCCTACAAAGCCGGCGTGCTGCCCGGCGATATCATTCTGGCCGTGGACGGCGTGCCCACCCAGGACCTCAGCTCGCAGGAAGTTGTCGGCAAAATTCGCGGCCCCAAGGGCTCTGAAGTCGAGTTGCTGATCCTGCACAAAGGCTCCAAGGCTCCCTCCAACATCATG
The DNA here is from genome assembly GCA_031264465.1 of Deltaproteobacteria bacterium. GTDB lineage: Bacteria > Desulfobacterota > Desulfovibrionia > Desulfovibrionales > Desulfovibrionaceae > WRHT01. The sequence goes on from JAISDX010000088.1 coordinate 12,595, forward strand.
ATCAAGCGCGACGCCATCCCGGTGGCCAGCGTCAAAGCCCGCTACCTGGAAGACGGCTACCTTTGGGTGCGCCTGACCCGCTTCAGCGAACGCACGACCAGCGACCTGCAGGACGCCATTCGCAACGCCAGGCGCCAGACCAAGATCAAGGGCATTATCCTGGACGTGCGCAACAACCCCGGCGGCCTTTTGGACCAGGCGGTGTCGGTTTCGGATCTTTTCCTTTACGACGGCACCATCGTGTCCATGCGCGGCAAGCAGGGCAGCCAGGAAAAAGAATTCAAGGCCAGCCGCGGCCGCAACAAGGTGGATGAACCCATGGTGGTGCTGGTGAACTCCGGCTCGGCCTCGGCCGCCGAAATCGTGGCCGGAGCCCTCCAGGACCGCAAGCGCGCGGTCCTGCTTGGCGAGCGCACTTTCGGCAAGGGCTCGGTACAGCAGGTCATGCCCATCCCGGGCACGGCCACGGCCATCAAGCTCACCACCGCCCTTTACTACACTCCCAGCGGGCGTTCCATCCAGGCCGAGGGCATCGACCCGGACCTGCTGGTGCCCTTAGAAATGCCGCGCGAAGAGGCCGAAGATTTGCCGGGCCTCAACATTCGCGAAAAAGACCTCTCCCGGCACCTGGAAAACGGCGCTGGCGCAAAAAAGGCCGAAGCCTCCAAGGTGGTGGACCCGGATGCCAGGAAATTCCTGGCCCGCGACAACCAGTTGCGCATGGGGCTTGAGTTGGTGAAGAGCCTGCCGGTGATGCAGTCTCTGCAGCGCCCCGAGTAGACGCGCCCGGAGTTTCAGACTCGGGAAGTCATGAAGCTGCTCAAAAATGAAAAAACAGCGGTCCTGGCGGCATGTTGCGTCCTGGCTGCTGTTTTTGCCGTTACCTTGCTGGTCTGGCTGTTGCGCCAGCCTGACGCTCCGCCCGCAACTCCCGCAGGGCAGGTTGAAAGCCCGCACTCCATCAAGCTGCCGCTGCATGAGCCGCTGCCTCTGCCGCCCTCCGGGCCGCCCATCGGCCCTGACGGCCAGCCCTTTGAAGAAACGCTCACGCCCAGTTTTGCCGAGCATGTGTTGCAGGCCGACTTCGCTCTGACCCAGACCATGCAGCGCCTGGGCCTGCCTTACGCCAACCTGCGCGTGGTCGGCGAAGACCGGCGCGACGAGCGGAATATTTTTTACCGTCACAAGGTCATCGAGATCCAGGCCGGGCCGGACCTGCCCCTGTTCATCAACACGCTGCGCGACGCGCTTCTGGCCTGGACGGAAAACGCCGTGCTGTTGCCGCAGGGCTCCTTCGACGAGCGGCAGGCCGGCGGCGAGTGGGTAATCCGCCTGGAGGGCCTGGTCACGCACAACCTGCGCATTCGAGGCGGAACCCTAGAGGATATTGACGAAGCCCGGCCGGCTTGGCAGCGACCGCGCCTGGCCATCGTGGTGGACGATATCGGCGAATCCGTGCGCCACGCCAAGTTGCTCCTGAGCCTGGACTACCCGGTCACGTTCGCCTTGTGGCCGCACGGCACGCACGCCCGCCAAATCGCCGGCTTGGTCAAGGCCAAAAAGCTTGAGGTGCTCATCCACCAACCCATGGAGCCCCTGGGGTATCCTGACGTCAACCCGGGGCCGGGCGTTCTGCTCTCCAGCATGACCGACCTGCAAATCCTCAGCCAGTTGGATCGGAATCTGCGCCTGATTCCAGAGGCCATCGGCCTGAACAATCACATGGGCTCGCGCCTGACCCAGGACGGCCAGCGCATGGCCCTGCTGGCCCGCGCTTTGAAAAACCGCAATTTGCTGGTGCTGGACAGCCTCACCCACCCGGGCAGCCGCTTTGCCGCTTCCGCCCTGGCTGAAGGGGCGGTGGTTTACCGGCGCGACGTGTTCATCGACGTGGAGCAGGATAAAGACTACGTGCTGAAGCAACTCCGCAAGGCGGAAAAGATCGCCCTGCTCAACGGGCAGGCGTTGGCGATCGGCCACCCGCTTCCGGCCACTCTGGAAGCGCTCCAGGCCTGGGAAAAAGAGCGCGACCCGCGCGTGCAACTCGTCCGGCTGAGCGATTTGCGGCCGCTGGAGAAATAAGAGGTTAAGGGAGCGCTGCTTAATGGAGATTGTGCGTTTCCTTAAAAGCCCACCAGCAGAAAGGCCAGGAGCAGGCACCAGAGCGAGCCGTAGACGAATACAATGCCGGTGGCCGGCAGGAGCGAACGCCAGATGCTGGAGAGCGGTATTTTAAAATACTCGCAGGTCAGGGCCAGGCAGATGTGAACCGGGGTGAGAAGCATCCCGGCGTTGCCGCAAACCATGGCGAAAATGGCCAGGGGGATGGTGTAATCGCCCAGCCCGCTTTTGGCTATAACTCCCAGCAAAATGGGGAAGCAAAGCCCCACCAGCCCGACCATCACTCCGGTCAAAAGCCCGGCGCAGAAAGCCAGTCCGGCGCAAAGCAGCAGCACCATTACCGGGTTGCTGCCTACTTCGCTCATCTGGCTGATCAGCCCGCTGGCCCCGATAATATCCTTGAAAATGTAAACCGCGAAAATCACCAGCAGCAGCCGGAGCGTGGTCTTGGTGAAAAAAATTCCGGCCACGCTCTGGGTGAGGTGCCGGCGGCCCTGAACGTAGGCCGTGAGCACGCCGCAACATACCGAGATGACAAAAGACAGTTGGGCCGGCGCTTCCGGGGCAAGCCCCTGGATCGCGGCTCCGAACAGGGCCGCTCCCAAGAGGGTGATCAAGAGCGGGAGCGATTCGTAAGCCACTGCCTTCAGCGCCTGGCCTGAGGCTTCGCGCGAAGGGATGCGCTCTTTTTCCCGGGCTAGGGCTTCGGCCATGTCGGCCGGGGTGATGCCGCGCATGAAGAAAAACCAGCCGGTCAAAAAGGACAGCAGCGCGAAGGGCAGGGTGTATTTGAGCAGGGTCAGCAACGAAATGCCGAGCAGTGAACTGGCCAGGGCGCAACCGGGGTAGAGCGGCCAGGTGCCTTCCCAGATATGCCTGAACCAGTAGTTGATCAGCGACTTGCGTTGCGGGGACATCTTTATGCCCCGCGAGGCGTTGTCCAGCATCGGGCAGGAAAAATAAGCCCCGCCGGGCATGGGCAGCAGCCCCACCAGGGCCGGGAAGAACACCAGCCGGACGCGCGGCCAGCGGATGCAGCGTTCCAGCCCTTCCACCAGGCGGCGGCTTTGCCCGGTGGCGTTTTGCAGGCCGGAAAGCAGCAGGATGCCGGAGAGCATGGCCAGCATCAGGAGGAAGTCCAGGTCGATGGCCGTCTTGAAGGGAATGAGCGCGCTTTCCCACGGCATGCGGCACAGGACCGCCACGCTGAGGCTGCCGGCGCAAATGGCCAGCCAGAGAGGCCGGTGCTTGCGCAAAAGCAGCAGCATGAGCCCGAAGCTGAACACCAGCTTGACGATGGCCCAGGTGGATACGGAAAGTTCGGGCATCAATAGGAATCCGCCAAGTTATTGCGGCCTGTCCCGCTTGTTGAAACCGGACAGGCCGCGCCGTTATTTTTACGCTTTGGCGGAACGGGAGGCAACAGGATTTTTGTTGCCGTATTTTGGGAAAGGCAGCTTAATGCTCTTTTCGAACTCGCCTTCCTTGCCAGGAAATAAAAAGACCATTAAGCTGCCTTTCCCTGACATGCGGGAGCACACCATATGGAAAACACGACCATTACCGCCATTGACGGCCTTCTGGCCGGCCATGCCACGGACGAGGAACATTGCACCGGTTGTACGGCCATTCTCTGCCCGGAAGGTTTCACGCCGGGGTTCGCCTTGCCGGGCTTTGCGCCGGGCACGCGGGAAACCGACCTGCTGCGCCCGGAATGCACGGTTGATGCCGTGCATGGCCTGCTTCTGGCCGGCGGCAGCGCCTTTGGCCTGGCCGCGGCGGACGGGGTGATGCGTTACCTGCGCGAGCGGGGCAAGGGTTTTGTTATGCCGCAGGCGGTTATTCCTCTGGTGCCGGGGGCGGCGATCTACGACCTGGATATGAACCGCCGGCCCGGCCTCCTGCCGGACGCGGGCATGGGCTATGCCGCTGCGGCCGCCGCTTCCAGCGCTCCCCTGCCGTTGGGCAGCCTGGGCGCTGGACGCGGGGCCCGTTGCGGGCGCCTGTACAGCCGGGCCGACCTGCCTGAAGAACTCAATCCGACTTCCAAAGCCGGGCTCGGTTCCTGGCTGGTGGAGCGGCAGGGCATAAAAGTGGCCGCCCTGGTGGTGCTGAACGCCCTGGGCGACGTGCACGACCCGGACAGCGGCGCCTGGCTGGCCGGCGGGCGCGACCCGCAAGGCCGCCCGCTGGGGCGCGAAGCCATGCTGGCCTGCCTGGCCGGCGACAGCTTGCCGCCCAGCAATACGGTGCTGACGGCGCTGGCCACCAACGTGCCCCTTGGCAAGGTGCAGGCTACCCGGCTGGCCCGCATGGCCGGGAGCGGCCTGGCCCGCTGCATCCGCCCGGCCCACCTGGCTTATGACGGCGACGCGGTGTTCGCTCTGGCCGCCAGGCAGCCGCTGGGGCGCGAGGCCGGCCCCTGGAGCGAGAGCCTGCTGGGCGCCATGGGGCAGGAGGCCGTGGCCAGGGCCGCGGTTCTGGCCGTGACCGGATCAAGCCTGTCGGATCAAGCCTTGACAGCGATTATATAGGCTTATAAAAGATTGTGTTTCTATAATCTTTTAAGGCACTGAAGTTTTATCATGATCAATACTCACGCCGTTTCCGGCGAAATTCTGCGTAAAATAGTCCGAAATAGCGCCCCGCAGGGGCTGACCCGGCGCGAGGCCGCTGAAGCGCTCGCGCTGCTCGAGGATAACCCGGCGCTGTTGCTGGATCTTTTCAGCCTGACCAGATCCGCGCGCAAAGACGCGCCCGCGCCCTTCACCTGCGGCATCATCAACGCCAAATCCGGGCTCTGTGCCGAAAATTGCGCCTTTTGCGCCCAGTCGGCCCACCACGACACCGGCGCGCCGGTTTATCCGCTGGTCGGCGAGGCGGCGCTGCTGGAGCGGGCGGCGCTGCTGGCCGGACGCGGCGTCGATTACATGGGCATAGTAATCAGCGGTACCGGGCCTTCGGATGGCGATTTCGAACGTATCTGCCGGGCCGCCCGGCGCATTATCGACGAAACCGGCATCAAGCTTTGCGCCTCGCTGGGGTTGATCGGGCCGGAACAGGCGTTGCGGCTCAAGGAAGCCGGCTTTACCAGCTACCACCACAACCTGGAAACCGCGCCCAGCTTCTATCCGCAAATTTGCGACACCCACGATATCGGGCGGCGTTGCGTCACGGTGCGCAACGCCCGGGCAGCCGGGCTGCGCTGCTGCTCCGGCGGCATTTTCGGCCTGGGCGAGAGCTGGGAGCAGCGGCTGGAACTTTCAGCCCTGCTGGCCGAGTTGGAAGTGGACTCCATCCCGGTGAACCTGCTTAACGCCATCAAGGGCACGCCGCTGGAAAACGCCCCCAAGCTGCCGCCGCGCGAGGCCCTGACCATCATCGCCCTGTTGCGCCTGATGCACCCCGCCCGTGATATCGTGGTCTGCGGCGGGCGCAGCCATAACCTGGGGCGCTGGGAAAGCCTGATCTTCCCGGCCGGGGCCAACGGAGTGATGGTGGGGGATTACCTGGTCAGCAAGAACAACCCCATGGAGCAGGACCTGGAAATGCTTGAGGTGCTGGGGCTGCGTCATGGCCGGCTCTGAGGCCGCTTCTCTGCTCTGCATTTGCGGCACGGATACCGATGCCGGCAAAACCGTGGTTACGGCCGCGCTCCTGCGTGCCGCCCAGGGACGCGGCCTTGGAACCGTGGCGGTCAAGCCGGTGCAGACCGGCTGTTCACGGGCTGCGGATGGCGCCCTGATCGCCCCGGATGTTGCCGTTTACAACCAGGCCGCCCCGGGCGCTTCCAGCGCCGTGCTGTATACTTTTGCGGAAGCCTGCTCGCCGCACCTGGCTGCCGGGCGGGCAGGGGCTTACCTGGATGCTCAGGCTGTCGCCTCCGAAACCCGCCGCGCCGCCTCCGGTTTTGAGCTGGCCTTGGTGGAAGGGGCGGGCGGGCTGCTTGTGCCCTTGAACGACACGGAATGCCTGGCTGATGTTTTCGCCGAGCTGGCCGTGAGTGCGGACGCCCCGGCTCTGCTGGTGGTGGGCAACAAGCTGGGCGCGGTAAACCACGCTCTGCTCACGCTGGAAGCCCTGCGCAACCGGGGCGTCGAACCGCTGGGCTTCGTACTGGTCAACCAGCAGCCGCAGGCCGGGCCTGAAAGTGATATGGAGCCGGCCATCCGGCGCGACAACCGGGAAATAATCTCCCGGCAGGCGGCGCTACCTTGTCTGGCCGTTCTCCCCCATTGCCCGGAAATCAATTCAGCCGACCAGGCCGCCATGGCCGCCGGCTGGGAAAAGCTGGCCGGCCTGCTCCAGCCGGTGCTGGACGCGCTGCTTGCGGCGCTGGAAAAGCGCCGTGCGGAGAGCGCCGCCGCGCTGCTGGATTTTGACCGGGATCATCTCTGGCATCCTTACACTTCGGCCCTTAAGCCGCTGACAACCTGGCAGGCTGTGGCCAGCCGGGGGCCGCACCTGTGGTTGCGCGACCGGGCAGGGCATGAATACCGGGTTATTGACGGCATGTCCTCTTGGTGGGCGGCCATTCACGGTTACAACAGTCCGCGCCTGCTGGAAGCCCTGCGCGCCCAGGCGGCGCGCCTGCCGCATGTCATGTTCGGCGGGATCAGCCACGCGCCGGCGGTGAAGCTCGGGCAAAAACTCCTGGAGCTGGCGCCGGACGGTATGGAATATGTGTTTTTGTCCGACTCGGGCTCCGTTGCCGTGGAAGTGGCCATAAAAATGGCCCTGCAATACCAGGCGGCGGCCGCCAAAGCCTCCGGACAACCGGAAAAGTCCCGCCTGCTCACGGTACGCGGCGGCTACCACGGCGACACCTTGGGCTGCATGAGTGTGTGCGACCCGGTTAACGGCATGCACAGCCTGTTCGCGACTGCGCTGCCCGAACAATTTTTCGCCCCCCGTCCCGACTGCCGCTGGGACCGGCCTTATGACCCGGCCAGCCTGGAGCCGGTGCGCATCATGTTCCGCGAACAGGCCGGCGACATCGCGGCCGTGATTATCGAACCTGTCGTGCAGGGAGCGGGCGGTATGTGGTTTTACCGGCCGGAATATCTGGCCGGGCTGCGGACGCTCTGCGACGAGCACGGGTGCCTCCTGATCCTGGACGAAGTGGCCACCGGCTTCGGGCGTACCGGGCGCATGTTCGCCTGTGAGTGGGCCGGCATCTCGCCCGATATCATGTGCGTGGGCAAAGGCCTGACCGGCGGCACCATGAGCCTGGCCGCCACCCTGGCCAGCGGCGGGGTGGCGCGCGGCATTTCCCGCGCCGGCGGCGTGCTCATGCACGGGCCCACCTTCATGGGCAACCCCCTGGCCTGCGCCGTGGCTCTGGCCAGTCTGGAACTCCTGGAGGAAACTCCCTGGCGCGAGCGGGTGGAACATATTGAAGAAATACTGGCGGCCGGTCTGGTTCCCTGTCGGGAATTGCCGGGCGTGGCCGACGTGAGGGTGCTCGGCGCCATCGGCGTGGTGGAAATGAAAGAAGAAGTGCCGGTGGAAGCCCTGCAGGAGTTTTTCGTGCGCGAGCGCGGCGTCTGGCTCCGCCCCTTCGGCAGGCTGATTTATCTTATGCCTCCCTACAGCACCGGCGACGACGATTTGCGGGCGCTCTGCCGGGCGGTGCGCGACGCGGCCGCCTGGCTGGCCGAAACCAATCAGGATGGAAAATGGGTATAGTTTTACTGGGGCTGTACGCGGCCGTGGTCTGCGCCGTGGCTTGGCGGGCCGTGCGGCCCGGGTTCGCGCCCGCTGACGGGGGTGGAACCGCCGGCTCCGCCGGTGCGTTTTTTGTGAATAACCGGGGCAGCAGCGCCCTGGGCGTGGGGCTTTCCATCATTGTTTCCTGTGTCGGGGCTTCGGCCACCGTGGGTATGGCCGGGCTGGCCTTCAAAGTGGGTACTCCGGCCTTTTGGTGGCTGGGCGCGGGCTGCGTGGGCCTTACCCTGCTCTCGCTTTTCCTGGCGGAAAAAGTGCGTGCCAGCGGCGCCTACACCATGCCGGAACTGGTGGAGCGCTATCTGGGGCAACCCGCCAGGCCGCTGGTTTCGGCCGTGATTCTGCCGACCTGGCTGGCCATTCTGGCGGCCCAGTTCGTGGCCCTGACCAAAATCCTCGGCTCGCTGACCGGGCTGGACCCGTTGCTCTGCCTGGGCCTGGGCTTTTTTCTGATCGTGCTGCACACCCTGGGCGGGCAGGCCGCCATCATGCGTGTGGACCGGGTACAGGCCCCGATTATGTTCCTGGCCCTGGCGCTTCTTTTGGTCTGGCTGGCTTGGGAAAATTCCGCTCTCGCCGATAACGGCGCGGCCTGGCTGACCGCCGTGCCGCTGGAAGCCGTAAACGAAGGTTTTCCTCTTTCCACTCTGGTGTATTTTATCTTTATCGTGGGCGGCAATTACCTGGTCTGCCCCATGCTTTTCGGGCGCTTTTTGAGCGCCAGGGACGCAACCAGCGCCCGGCGCGGCGGTTTTATCGCCGTAGGGGGGCTGGCGGTCTGCGCCGTTTTGATCGTCGGCATCGGCCTGGCCTGCCGTGGGCTCCTGCCGCCGGACACGCCCGGCGACCAGGTACTGCCGCTGATTTTATCCGGCCAAGCGCCGGTCTGGCTGAACCTTCTGGTATCACTGGCTCTGGTGAGCGTGATCGTTTCCTCGGCCGATTCCTGCCTGGTCACGGCCGCCACCGTGTTGACGCACGACCTGCTGCGCCGGCGCGACGTGGCCTTGAGCCGCCGCTACGTGGCGCTCCTGGGCCTGGCCGGTTTGGGCCTGAGTTTTTGGGGCAAGGGCATACTGGATTACCTGCTCATGGCCTACGACGTTTATGTCTGCGGCGTGGTAGTGCCGGTATTCATCGGCATGATTTTGGGCCGGCGTTTCAACGTACGCCCCGCATTCGCCTGCGCGGCCGTGCTTTTGGGCGGCAGCCTCGGGCTGGCTTCGGCCCTGAGCCGGGTTACCGCGCTTGGTTATGCCGGGATGATCGCTGCCGCGCTCTGCCTCCTGGCCGGCATGCTGCGCGGGCGGGAAGCTGGCTTGCCCGGAGTTTCGCCTTCCCGGGTGTAGAAAAAGGTATAAACAGAAACGGCCCGGAAACCCCGGGCCGTTTCTGTTTATTGATGGCAAATCGTTCAAACCGTCTGTTCGTATTGCGCCTGGGCGCGTTCGCGCTGGCGGGCCAGCAGAAACACCACGGTGGCGCCCAGCATTTTGCTGGCGGTCATGATGATGACCGAAGGGATCGAGAAGAGGCCGATCATGGACATGAACACCAGGCTGTCCAGCGGGGTGCCGATGGCGCTGGAAAGCAGCACCCGCCGGGAAAAGGGGCGCTTGGTAAACGTGTACACGGTCCAGTCCAGCAATTCGCCCACCAGGAAGGCGCAAATGCTGGCCAGAGCGACTCGCGGGTCGGCCATGAACCAACTGATGCCGCCGCCCGCCAGCATGGCCAGGAGCACTTTGTGCCCGATTTCGCGCTGGGCGTAATCGCGAATCACAAAAATGAAGCCGACCACCAGGGCCACGGGCGACCAGGCTTCGCCGCCGGGGAGCAGGAACACCGGCACCTCGGAAAAAGCGCAGTTCACCAAGACGATGGTGGCTATGTAAAGCAGGGCGTAACGCATAAGTAGCAATCCCCAAGTGATTTCGGGCCTACCTTTACCCCGCTTTGCGCTTTGAATCAAGCCTTCCTCCCGAACGAAACGGGCCGGACACATAATGCCCGGCCCGTAATGTTTGATTTCAACTCGACTATCAGCGCTTCAGTTCCAGCGCCTTTTGCAGCATCTGGTCGCTGGTGGTCACCACTTTGCTGTTCATCTGGAAGGCGCGCTGGGTGATGATCATTGAGGTCATTTCCCGGGCCGTGTCCACGTTGGATTGTTCAATATGGCTGGACACTATCTTGCCGTAGTTTTCCTCCGAGGGCAGGCCCTCCTCGGCCGGGCCGGATTCCCTGGTGGCCGAATAGTGGTTCATTCCCTCGTGGCGCAGCCCGTCCTGGCTGTTGAACCGGTACAGAACGATCTGGTACAGGTCTTCGCTCTGTCCGTTGCTGTAGCGGGCCTGGACCACTCCTTTATCGTTGATTACCAGGTCGGACAAATTGCCGGCGCCGTAGCCGTCCTGCGACTGGTTGTTGCTCACCGGCGAGGTGCCGTAGCTGTCAGTGCTGGATTGCTTCAGGGTCGCGCCGCCGGTTTTGCCGTAAAAGGCGCCGGGGTTGCTGGCGCCCGCTTCCGGGTTGGCAATGTCCGGGTTCCACCCTCCGTCCATGCTCAGGCCGAAATCCAGGCTGATGGTTTGGGGGGCGGTGGAGCCGGCAAAATTTGCCGTGAAGCTGGGCACGCCGTCCACAAGCTGGGCCTGGGTCCAGGCGCCGAGGTCGGCGGGGTCGCTGCCGGTGGGGGTGAAGGCGGTCAGGCCAACCATTTTTCCGTTGGAGGAAAAACTCATGGTGCCGGACATCAAGAGTCCGGCCGCCCTGGTGCCGGCCGCGCCGGAGCCGTCTTCGGCCGGATCGATGCCGACCGCGTATTCATATACCTTAACCCCGTTCTGCATGCCCACATAGTCGTACCGGATGTTCAGCGTGTGGGCCTTGCCGGTGTCGTCGTACACGGTAACGGGCTCGGTAAAGCCGGCTTCGCCGGCGCCCAGCGGGGGCGTGGCCGTGCCGTCCCACTTGCTGACCAGGGAAAAGAACGGATTGACGCTGTCGGTAGTGGTATCGCTCATACCTCCGAGGTGGGAGAAAATTTTGATTTTGCCGGTGGCTTTGGGTTTGCTGGTGGCCAAGCTCCCGGTTTCGGACAAGTCCAGCTTGATCGGTTCGGACTGCGCGGCAATCACTCCGTCCTTGATCGGGCGTCCCAGCAGGCCCCAGGCGTTGGGGTCGAGCAGGTTTCCTTCCTTGTCGAAGCGGAAGTTGCCGGCCCGGGTGTAGTGCGTGACGCCGTCTTTTTGCACCCCAAAGTAGCCGCCGCCGTTGATGCCGAGGTCGGTAACCGAACTGCCCACCTCAAAGGCGCCCTGGCTGAAATCGGTGCGGTTGGTGGCTACCGCCACACCGCAGCCGCGCTGCGACCAGTTCGTGATGCCGTTGGAATGGGTATTCACGCTCTGGCTGGTCAAATCACTGTAAAGCATCATGGCGCTTTTGAAGCCGACCGTATTCTGGTTGGAGAGATTGTTGGTGACAACCTGCATGCCTTGGCTGTAGCCTTTCATGCCGCTCGCGCCGACGAATAACGAACCCATCATAGTAAACACTCCTTGGCGGCGCCCTGTTTTGGAGGTCAACCGGAACTTCGCCGCAAAGCGCGCGAGACAACAGGGCGGGAAAAAATTTCCTCTGCCGGGTTATGAGCAGGAATTGTGCCAAATGATCAGGAAACAAAAATCCTCATTAAGCTGCGTTTCCTTAAAATTTATGAAAATGAACGCCCCAGTTTACAAAGTTGGAAGCGGTCTTGTGATTGGGCATGACAGCCGGCGTAAAACAGGCTATCCAGCGGCATGATTCCGGAAAAAAGCCCCATTTTCGCCTTTGACCTGGACGGCACCATCACCCGGGCCGAGATGCTCCCCCGCCTGGCGGCCGAACTGAACGACGCAGCCCTGGAGGCGGAAATAGTCCGCCTTACGGCTCAGACTCTGTCCGGCGAGATCCCGTTCCGGCAGTCGTTCCGGCGGCGCTTCGCCATTCTGAACCGCCTGCCGCTGGACGCGATTCAAGCCGTGGCCAAGGCTTTGCCGCTGGATCCGGATATCCTGGAGTTTATCCGGAAAAATCGGGCCGACTGCGCTGTGGTTACCGGCAACCTGGACCGTTGGATTGAGCCGCTTACAGCCAGGCTGGGCTGCCGGCTGTTTTGCTCGAAAGCGCTGGCCGGGGCGGACGGCCGCCTTGAACTGGGCGAGATTCTGGACAAGGGGGAAGCGATGCGCGCCTTAAAGGCGGACGGCCGCCCGGTGGTGGCCGTGGGCGAGAGCGCCGGCGACCTTGCCATGTTCCTGGAGGCGGATTTCAGCATTGCCTTTGCCGGCCTGCATGAGCCGGCGCCGGCGCTGTTGGGGCACGCCGGCAAAGTCTGCCGTAGCGGCAAAGAGTTGTGCGTTTTTTTGGAGGGGCTTACTTCCCGTCCATTTTCAGGAGCGTATCCAGCACGTTCAAATCGGCCGTGAAACGCATGGCGTCGTTGCGCAGCAGGTTGCCGTGCTCTTCCTGAAAAGCCTGAACCATGCGTTCCAGAATGGTTTCCGTCTGTTCCAGCGCGGCCTTGAGCTTTACCTGCTCGACCTTGTCGCCCATGGGGCGGGCGCTGTCCGAAAGGCGGATGTATTCATCCACGGTTTTGTGCACGGCCGGCAGGTACCGGTCCAGAAAGCGGGTGCCGGCCGGGCGGTCGCCCGGGTCTTCCTCCATGCAGGTAATGATGCTGCCGGTGGAAAGAAACAGGGCGTTCAGGTGCTGCTGCATCTCGGGCGGGAGCTTGGCTTTCTTGCCCAGGAGCCGGGTGGCCTGGAGGCTGTACTCGGCGTAAGGCCCGCTTGCCTGCGGCGTTTTTGCGGCGATTAAGCCGGGCTTTCCGGCCATGAGCCGGGCTTCGCGTTCCTGGCGCAGCACTTGCTCCAGCAAGGTGTTGGTTTCGGCCAGCGTAGCCAGCAGGGAGTTGCCGGCCGGGCTTTTGAAGCCGTCTTCCGTCCACTTCAGGGCCTGGCCCAACTCGGGGTACAAGGCTTCCAGGCGCGGGCTGACCAGTTCGGAATATTTGCTCTTGAGCAATACGCCGATGCCGAGCGCCTCGGAGCAATGCTGCAAAAGGGCGCGAAACTGCGCGTCGAAACTTTCCGGGTAGGTGTTTGACTGGAGCGGCTGGGCCAGGAGGAGCACGGTTTTGCTCAGTCCTTTGTCCAGCCTGGTTTTATTCTGGCCGATGGTGGCCAGGCTGTAGGCGGCCAGGCCGAGCAGGGCGCAGGCCGCAAAAACGTACCAGGGGAACGGATAGTAGCGCAGGCTGGAAACAAAGCAGAGCAGCAGAAAGGGCAGGGCGAACCAGACCCAGCCGAAGCTGAGGCGGCGAATCAGCACTTGCAGCGTCCAGGTGAGCGCCCCGGCCCAGAGCAGGGCCGCGGCCGCTGGCACCTGGTAAGCCAGGAAGCAGGCGGCGAAGAACAGGGCGGCGAACAACGCCGGCACCCGAAAGCGGTTCTGCCTGAGGTTGAAGCCGGGCGGGATGGTGCAAATGAGCCCGATATAGGCGTAAAACACTTCCGGGAGCGACAGGCCGGCGATGATCGGAGCCGCGACAATGGCCGCCAGGTGGAAGCCGAGGCGTTTGAACGTCAGGGCCATGGCCGTGGTAACCCGTTCCAGCAGGTCCGGGCCTTTTTTGCTGTTGCTCTGCATGTGGCGACTCCGGTTATAAGGCTGTGCCCGGTTTATTTAATGGCCTTGGCTTGCCCGATTTCCCCCAGCATGGCCTGGTCCTTCCCGGCGGCGATGTTCACCAGGCGGTCGCGCAGGTCCTGTTCCATCTGATCCAGTTCCTTTTCCGCGGCCTGGCGCGTGCTGCGGCCTTCGGCGGTAATGCGCATGCTTTCCTCAATGGTATGGATGAGCTTTTGCTGCACGTCGCGCAGCGTTTCGATATCCACCACCGAGCGTTCCACCTCGCGCGCCGTGGCAAGGCTGTTCTGTTCCAGCATTTCCGCGTTCTTGCGCAGCATTTCGTTAGTGGTGTCGGCAACTTTCTTTTGCAGGTCCACCGCCTTTTTCTGGCGATAAAGCGTGATGGCCAGCACCACCTGGTTTTTCCAGACCGGGATGGTGGTCATGACGCTGCTCTGGATCTTTTCGGCCAGGGTCTGGTTGTTGCTCTGAATCATCCGGATCTGCGGCGCGGTCTGCACCGTGATGGTGCGCGAGACCTGCAGGTCGTACAGGCGGCGTTCAAAGCGGTTCAGGCGTTCGGCAAAGTCGCGCACTTCCTGGGCTTGCAGGCTGTCACCGCTCTTTTCGGCCTCGTCCTGGAGGCGGGGCAGTTCCTCGGCCCGGGCCTGTTCCAGGCGCTGCTTGCCGGCTTCGATATACAGGCTGAGCTCGCCGTAATGCTCCCTGTTGCTTTCAAAAAGCTGCTCCAGCATCTGAATGTCGGTCAGGAGAGCCACCATGCTCTTGTCCAACTGGCTGGTGATCTGCCCGATTTGGTCGGTAACCTTCTGCATTTTAGCCAGGTTTTGTTCCATTTGGTTGAACAGGGGGCCGATCAGCGGCAGGCGGCTTAAAAAACCTTCCTGGTCCGGGCCGAGCTTGGCCACGTCCACCGACTTCACCTGGAGCAGGAGGTTCGAGAGAATGTCGCCCACCGGCCCGACGTCCTTGGACCGTACCTGGCCGAGCAGGTCGTCGGCGAACGTGGCGATGGAGTTCATGGGCCTGGCTCCGTAGGAAACGGTCAGGGCCGGGTCGCTGAAATTGATGCCCCGCGCGATTTCCTGTATTTGCGCGGCGCCGGGTTCGGGCAAATTTTCCGGTTTCAGGACGATGGCGTTATCTTGCATATGTACCTCAATATTTGTTGTGCAATTTTCGGCGAATTCAGGCGAGCGGTTTACTTTGCCCCCAGCGGCAAGCGCAATTATTTTTTCAGCGGTTTTGGTAATTATGTTCAAGCCAGCGGCGGTATTCGCCGCTTTGCACCTGTTCCAGCCAGGCGCGGTTGTTCAGGTACCAGTCAAGGGTACGGCGCAGCCCGGCCTCAAAGCTCAGGGCCGGGTGCCAGCCCAGTTCGCGTTCGATTTTGCCGCAGTTTATGGCGTAGCGAAAGTCATGCCCCGGCCTGTCCTTTACCAGGGTAATCAGGCCGGCATGGCCGGCGGAGCCGGGTTTGCGTTCCGGCCGGGCTTCGTCCAACAGGGCGCAGAGCGTGCGGATGACCTCCAGGTTGCTCTTTTCCGACTTGCCGCCAATGTTGTAGGTCTGGCCCGGCCGACCGCGTTCCAGAATCAGTTCTAGGGCGGCGCAGTGATCTTCCACGTACAGCCAGTCGCGGATATTCTCGCCGCTGCCGTAAATGGGGATGGGGTGCCCGGACAGGGCGTTAATGATGGCCAGGGGGATGAGCTTTTCCGGAAACTGGCGCGGGCCGTAATTGTTGGAGCAGTTGGTGATTATTACCGGCAAGCCGTAAGTTTCGTGAAAAGCCCGGACAAAATGATCGCTGGCGGCCTTGCTGGCCGAATACGGGCTGTTGGGCGCGTAGGGCGTTTCCTCGGTAAAGGCCGGGTCGCCGGGCCCAAGGCTGCCGAACACTTCGTCGGTGGAAATGTGCAGGAAGCGGAAAGTGGCGGCCTTGGCCGGGGGCAGGGTTTTCCACCATTCCAGGCTGGCGCCCAGAAGCGTGCACAGGGCGGCCACGTTGCTTTGCACAAAAGGCGCCGGGTCGGCAATGGAGCGGTCCACATGAGTTTCAGCCGCGAAATTTATAATGCCGTCCGGCTCGTGTGCGCGCAGCAGGCGGGACACCAGTACGGCATCGCCGATATCGCCGGGCGCGAAGCGGTGTCGGTTGTTGCCGGCCAGGCTGTCCAGGTTGTGCGGGTTGCCGGAATAGGTGAGCTTGTCCATGGTGACAACGCCGGCGCGCCCGCCCTTTACCAGGCCCAGCACAAAGCAGGAGCCGATAAAGCCGGCCCCGCCGGTAACAAGATAAAGTTTGCCGTTATGCATGTAGTTCCTTATAATCCAGCCGGCTTTCCAAGTCCAACCATATCATGATTAACATGTGTCAACACGGAGCAATACGGGCGGAACATGAAAAAACATCACTGGAAAGGCATGGTTCTGGCCGGCGGCAGCGGCACCCGGCTGCACCCGGCCACCCTCAGCATCAGCAAGCAACTGGTGCCGGTTTACGACAAGCCGATGGTCTATTACCCCATCTCCACGCTGCTCCTGGCCGGGATACGGGAAATCGCCCTCATTTCAACGCCCACGGACCTGCCGTATTTTCAGCGTCTTTTGGGCGATGGCAGCCAGTGGGGGTGCGAATTTGTCTATATAGAACAGCCGCGCCCGGAAGGCATCGCCCAGGCTTTTATCCTGGGCCGCGAATTTATTGGCGGGAGCAATATCTGCTTGGTGCTGGGCGACAATATCTTTTTTGGACACGGTTTTTCCGGCGCGTTGCAAGAGGCCATGCGGAAAACGGACGGGGCCACGGTGTTCGGCTACCGAGTGAAAGACCCGGGCCGCTACGGCGTGGTGGAGTTTGACGCAAGCGGCCAAGCCGTCAGCATCGAGGAAAAGCCGTCCAGGCCCAAGTCCAACTACGCCGTGACCGGACTGTATTTCTATGACAACCGGGCGCCGGAGCTGGCCGCCTCCATCACGCCCTCGGCGCGTGGCGAACTGGAAATAACCGACATCAACAATCTTTACCTGCGGGCCGGGGCTCTGCATGTGGAGCGGCTGGGGCGCGGCGTGGCCTGGCTGGACACCGGCACGCACGATTCGCTTCTTTCGGCCGCGCTGTTCGTGCAGGCCGTGGAGCAGCGCCAGGGCCTGAAAGTGGCCTGCCCGGAAGAAATCGCCTGGAGCCAGGGATTCATTGACGACGGAGCGCTGCGGCGCCTGGCCGGGCCTTTGATGAAAAATGGCTACGGACAATATTTGCTGAGTCTTTTGGAAAATAGCTAACAGCTAGTAGTGAAATGCGCTACCCCAGCACTTTCTTTACCCAGCCGGACGGGCCGGAATTGAGGCGGCTTTTGTAGTCCGCGCCCACGTTGATCACGAACAGGCGGTCAAGCTCGTCCATGAAGGGCGCCAGGCGGTCGTAAATGGCCGCGGACGGCCCGTTGTGAACCACCAGCCAGGCCGAGTCGAAAATGCGGCACCAACTGCCGCCGCTCAAGTCTTTGATGGCGGCGTTGATCTGCTTTTCCTGTTCGCTGGTGTTCAAGTCACAGTTAATGACATAGACAGGCATTGATATCTCCTTACCACGGTGATTTTACTTTGCTTTCAGGCGGCAATAACAACAGCCGGAGACTCGGTGACTGTGCCTCCGGCTGTCCATTATCTGTTGGTGTCTATTAAACAGCTTTTTTCTTGCTCTGTAAACAACTGAACTCACGCACGCAGTTTCTGTTGTCGTTCTTGGCCTGGTACAGAGCCAGATCGGCTTCGTGCAGCAGTTTTTCGCTATTTTTAATTTGAGCGCACCCGGCGCCGGAAACACCCATGCTGATGGTCAGGCTCACCGGGCCGGCACAGGTCGGGAAGGCGAGGCCGCCCAGGCGGCGGCGCAGTCGCTCGGCCAGTTCCGCCGCCTTGAGCGGAGGGGTTTGCGGCAGCAG
>JAISDX010000119.1 GCA_031264465.1 Deltaproteobacteria bacterium
AACAAGGCAAAAAATCTGATTGCGGCCGCCGGCAAGGTTGTTGCAAACTTTGGCGGCCAGGTGCCGGACGATATGGCCGGCCTGCTCAGTCTGGACGGGGTGGCCCGCAAAACCGCCAACGTGGTGCTGTGGGGCGCTTTCGGCAAAAACGAGGGCCTGGCCGTGGATACGCATGTAAGCCGGATCGCCCAGCGCCTGGAACTCTGCGATCCGGGCGGGCCGGAAGCCATTGAGCGCGATCTCTGCGCCGTGTTCCCGCGGGCCGAATGGGGCAATGTGAACCATCGCCTGGTGTCTTTCGGGCGCGCCGTGTGCGAGGCCCGCTCACCCCGCTGCCAGGCTTGCCCGATGCTTTCCTTCTGCCCCCGGGCCGGCGTGGGCGACAAAAAAACCGGCCCGAAAGCGGGGGACCGCACCCCGGCAAAGCCTTCCGTTCCCGCGAAACGTCGCCAAATTAAAACCGGGGCCGGCAAAAACCGATGCTGACGCATACCTTCCGACACTTGCCCGGCATTGGCAAATTTAGCGATCTGCGGCTCAAGGAGGCAGGTCTGCGTACCTGGGAAGAGGCGCTCCGGGCGGAAAAACTGCCCCTTAAAAGCTCGCTCTGCCCGCTGGTAGCGGCCGGGCTGGCCGAATCCGCCGAGCGGCTCGCGGCCGGCGACGCGCTCTGGTTCAGCGATCGGCTGCCGGCCCCGGAGCAGTGGCGGCTCTTCCCGCACTTTCACGCCCGGGCGGCCTACGTGGACATTGAAACCACCGGCTTTTCCCGGCCGAACGACTGCATTACCTGCATCGCCCTTTATGACGGCGCGAGCCTGAAAACTTATGTACAGGGCCGCAACCTGGAAGACTTCGCCGACGATATCCTGAAGTACGAGCTTTTGATAACCTGGAACGGGCGGGCCTTTGACGCCCCGTTCATCCGGCGGGCCCTGCAAATACCCCTGCGCATGGCGCACCTGGACCTTTTCCCGGTATTCCGCTCCCTGGGAATAAAAGGCGGGCTGAAGAAAGTCGAAAAGAGCCTCGGCCTGGAACGGCAGGGGCTGGACGGGGTTGACGGCTACATGGCGGTGCTGCTCTGGCGGGAATACCAGCGCAGCGGCGGGGAAAACGCGCTGGAAACCCTCTTGGCCTACAACGCCGAAGACGTGCTCTCGTTGGAGCACCTCTGCCGGCACGCCTGCTCGCTGCACGGGATCCATATCGAACCGGCCGCCGCCTGCGCCAACCCGTTCCGGCCGGATGCGGCGCTCCTGGCCCGCCTTTGCCGTTACTTGCCCGACCGTGGCTGTTGAGCCCGGCGCCCCAAAACCGCCCCGTGGCATGATACTATGCTCTTGAGGCTGGCTTTTTGGGCAGATTTATTGTATTTTACCTAATGATATCCCATAACGGCGAAATCGGGTGGTTAAAAATATGGCTGAACATAATATTTTGCTGGACGCGGCTGCCAACGAACTGGAAGTCATCGAGTTCTATCTTACCGAAGTTATGGAGGACGGCACGGAGTATTCCAGCTACTTCGGGATGAACGTCGCCAAGGTACTGGAGATTATTCGCCTGCCGCGCAGCATTACCAGCATGCCCAACCATCACCACCCGGCCGCCCTGGGCACTTTCAACTTGCGGGATCGGGTGCTGCCGCTGGTGGATCTGGGGGTCTGGCTGGGCAAAAAAACCAGGGATACCGCGGAACGCAAGGTAATCGTTTCCGAATTCAGCGAAATCGTCACGGCTTTTATCGTCACCGGCGTGACCAACATTCACCGCATCAGTTGGTCGCAGGTGGAGCCTCCGGGCAAGTATCTGCAAACCCTCAGCCACGACAGCATAACCGGAGTCGTGCATTTTGACGGCCGCATCGTGTTCCTGCTGGACATGGAGATGATTATCGCCTCCATGAATCCCAGTCTGGGCATGGAGCACCGCATCAAGAACATGGAACAGAGCGACACCGGACGCGGGCACAAGGTGCTGGTGGCTGACGACTCCACCTCCATCCGCCGCGTCATCACCCACGTGTTGGAGCAGGGCGGCTATACGGTCAGCCAGGCCAATTCGGGCAAGGAAGCCTGGAGCCAGATCGAAAAATGGAAGCAAGCCGTCCGCGACAGCGGCGGCTCCATAAAAGACTATCTGGATCTGGTCGTTTCAGACATCGAGATGCCGGAAATGGACGGGCACGCCCTTACCAAGCGCATCAAGGCCGACCCGGATCTGCGCGGCGTTCCGGTGGTGCTGTTTTCCTCGCTCATTTCCGACGTGGTGCGCGAACAGGGCGTGAAGGCCGGGGCGGACGACCAGCTTTCCAAGCCGGATTTGCCCGGCTTGGCCGTGCGGGTTAAAGCGCTTATCGACAAAAACGCCCAATAGAGCAGTTCACGTGTGAAATATTCCGGAAATATAATTTATAAAAAAAAATTATTTTGTATTATATTTGGTAAAGTAAATGACCCCGGCATCCGGCAGAGTTTTTGGAGCAAAACACTGCCGGCGGGCGGGTCCGGCCGTACGGGGGAATGCGTTGTGCGTTGGACGGCCTTGAATGGAACGCCCGAGGTGTAAATGCTCCTACTGCTGTAAGCGGTGAAATCAGAATATGACAACAGGAGTGTGTATGCAGCAGCAGACCATTGCCGCCCGGATCAAAAACGCCAACCTCAACATGGATTTTTTGATCAAAAACTCGCTGGAGATCGTGAAAACCTACGCCGGTTCGGCCAATGCCGACCCCAAAGCCATTCCCGGTCTTTACAAGGAAATGCTCTCCGCCATGCTGGACGTCTTTGAAGTCGACAAGCAAAAGTAAAACGGACGCGGATTCCATTGGAAACCCCGGCGCTTCTTGGCGGAAGCGGCGGGGTTTCTAAAAATTAAAAAGACCGTCTCTCCCCAGAGACGATCCTTTTAATTTGTCAGCGGCCGCTTCAGCGGTCGGGGCTGGCAACGACCCCCCCGGGCCTAATTTTGAAATTCCTGTCCGCCGCGCCGGCCGACGCCATACCTGAAGCAATGAACGTGCCAAGTTATGGCCTGTTCATTAATACATTAAATTTGTTAAATTAATTTAAAAGAGGTTTTTCGCTTGGGCCGGCGGAACAGGAAGCGCTGCAAAAAAATCGCTGTTTGTCCGATTTTTCAAGACAAATATAGGCATATTATTGATCAGTCATTTGATAGTATCGCTAACAGGCCATTATTACTATTTAAATATGTATTGTTTTTTAAGACTGGAATTAATTGGCTGAAATTGATAAATAATAGCCCGTCTTGTTTTTCAGGACAAAGAAATGCGGAAAAAAGCGCCGCCAGTCTTGTTTTTTCGGACTAATGGCCTATAAATACATATAATACTTGTCAGATTTCCTGTCGATTTCCTTGACCGGCCATGCTTTGCGGTATAGCATGCGTCCTTGATTAATTGCTGCGGAGGTGCCTTTCCTTGTCCAGATTTTCAGCCAAATCTTGCGTTGTTTTGCCGGTAATTCGTCTTTTCCTGTTCTGCCTGCTGCTGGGCGGCCTGGCGGCGGCGCCGCTCGCCGTTGCGGCGGCTCCCGCCGGCGCAACGGCCGACACCGCCGCCCTGCGCGAGGCCGTGCGCGATCTTTTGCGCGAAGATCCGGATCTTGTTCTCGATATCCTGCGGGAAAACAGCGAAATCGTCCTGGATATCGCCCAGCAGGGCTCGGAGCAGCGCCGCTTTCGCATTCTGCTGGCCCAGTGGCATGAGGACATGAGCGAGCCGAAAAAGCTGGCCCTGGCCGACCGCCCCTCCAGAGGGCCGGCCAACGCGCCGGTGGTGATTGCCGCCTTTACCGACTTTACCTGCGTGCATTGCCGCCAGGGTGAAAAGATTTTGGAAAATATCCTCAACGCCTACCCGGGCCGGGTGCGCATCGTCTACAAACCGCTGCCCACAAATCACCCCGGTTCCATTGAGGCGGCGGAGTTCATGCTGGCCGGATACCTGCAGGACAAGAGCAAAAGCTGGAACCTGTTCACCGATTTTTTTGAAAACCAGGAATCCATTGTCGGCAAAAGCGGCGACACTTACCTGCGTTCCGCCGCCACCGCGCGCGGCTTCAACATGCAAAAGCTCCTGAGCGAGGCCAAGGGCGCCAAAGTGAAAAAGATTATGCAGGAAGACGCCCAGGAGGCGGAAAACTTGAAAATACAGGGCACGCCCTGTTTCGTGGTCAACGACATTGTAATTCGCGGCGCCCTGCAGGAGAATTTTTTCCGTGAAGCCGTGAACCTGGCCCTCAGCGCCGCCGAGAATAAATAACATGCTCCAGGCCGCGCCCCGCCCCATATTTTACCGGGCGGCCTTCAGTCTCCTGGCCTTTTTCCTGCTGGCCCAGTTGCCCTTTCCCGGCGCCGCCGCCCGGGCGGCGACCGGCGGCGAGGCCGGCCAGAGCGCAAAAAACATGGATGCAAGCTGGAAGCCGCTCCTGGCCCGGCTGAAGCAGGACGGGGTTGCCGGCCCGGACATCGAGGCCTGGTTCGCGGAGCTGGAGCCTTATTCCCAGCGGCCCATGGGCCTGAAGGCGCGCTCTCTCTTCCGCGCCAAGTTCATGCCGGCCCCCTTCGCCTTTCTGAAAAAGCCGGCCAAACCCGGCGGCAAGGCCACGCCCCGCTACCTGGACGTGATGACCACGGAAAGCATCCGCAAAAGCGCGGCGTTCATCCAGACCCACAAAGACTTGTTCGAATTTGCGGCGCTGGAATATCAGGTGGAAAAAGAAATCGTCGTGGCCCTGTTCATGACTGAAACCCGCCTGGGCGAGTATGTCGGCAGCGAGCGGGCCTTGTGGAACCTGGCCAGTATGGCCGTCTCCACCACACCGGAACAGCTTGACGAATACCTCGGCCAGCTCCCCGTGAACACGGCGGAGCGGAGCGCCTGGGTGCGCAAAACCGTCCAGGCCCGTTCGGACTGGGCTTACAAGGAACTCGTGGCCCTGATAGACTATTGCCGCAAAAACGGACACGACCCTATGGCCATAACCGGTTCGCCCTTCGGGGCCATCGGCTTGTGCCAGTTCATGCCCACGAACATCCCGGCCTACGCGGCGGACGGCAACAAGGACGGGCGCATCGACCTGTTCGACGTTGACGACGCCGTGTGCAGCATCGCGAACTTCATCAGGAAGCACGGCTGGAAAAACAGCCTGGGCAGGGAAGAGCGGCGCAAGGTCATCTACCGCTACAACCACAGCTACGTCTACGCGGATACCGTTCTGGCCATCGCGGACGGTGTGAAGGCAATGAGCGGAACACCCCCCGCCGCCGGCGGCAAGGTCCCGGCCGGCGGTTCCGGAAAAAACAAGAGCGGTAAGTAAATGCATAAATTGTTCATGCCGCCCGGCGCGGCGGCCCGGGAACGGCTGCTTGCCTTTGAGCGGGCCGTGCGGGCGGCCTTTCCGCAAAAAAAACAGCACCGGGCCGACCTGCCTTACGCCGTGCGCGACCTTTCCCGCCTGCTCACCAGCGAGCGCGACCAAAAGCGCGCCTACTGGGCTTCGCCCCGCCT
>JAISDX010000133.1 GCA_031264465.1 Deltaproteobacteria bacterium
GGTACTTCCATTTCCAAAGCTTGCTGCCCGATGGTTGTACTTCAAGGTACAGGCCACCCGCATCACTGTGGCGTTCCAGTTTGCCGTTAACCTTTACGGCTCTTAGGTATGCTTCTGTCAGTGGGGGCATAATCAACTCGCTTTTTAAAAATATGTTCTATGCCCCCATCTTATGCCCCCAACGTGTTTGCGCTGTCAAGGTTTTTAATGGACATTGTGAGATGCCTAAACAGGGAAAAAGTTAAAGCTCTCAAGCCTTTTGAGACATTGAGAGCCTTCATGATTTTTGCTTCTGGCGGAGGAGGAGGGATTCGAACCCCCGGAGGGCTTGCACCCTCAACGGTTTTCAAGACCGCCGCGTTCAACCGCTCTGCCACTCCTCCGCGCGCCGTATGGTCCACGGCAACCACTATCGATAATTTATTCCCTGAAAATACTCAAATAAAAAGTTTAGAAAAGTTCTACAGCGGCGGCGGGCAACAGCGCTCCTTGACATAATTGCGGAAACACGGGCCGAGAGAAATGAATGACATTGACAATTCGTCATACTCAATATATACACCAGACATAAGGAGTATTGCCGTGGCTATGATGAATTTCCGAGTACAGGGCGATCTGAAGGACCAGTTCGAGAAAGCCGTTGAGCTGGTTGACCTGAACGGCTCCCAAGTCCTGCGAGATTTTATGCGTAATTATGTGGAATCGGCCAGAGAGAAAAGAGAATATGAAGCCTGGCTTGTCGAAAACGTGCAAAAAGGCTTGATGCAAGTTGCAAGCGGGCGCACCATTCCCCATGAAGAACTAAAAGCCAAAGCCGCCGCCCGCCGTGAAAGGATGTTGGGCGGGAACAGATGATTAGCCTTGAATGGACAGAATTGGCAGAAAAACAAAAAAACCAGATCGTTGACTATATCGCCCTGGATAATGTCGCCGTAGCGGTTGATATGGACATTCTCATTGAAAATTCGGCAGAATCCTTGCTGGCGCAGCCGGAAAAGGCCAGACCGGGCAGAGTGCCAGGCACAAGGGAATTTGTTTTCCACGAACACTATACGCTCATTTACAAGTATTCTTTTGAAGACAGGCTTATAAGCATCCTGAACGCGCTGCACACGTCCCGCGAATGGCCTCAAGTTCCTTGAGAAACAACAAAACAATTATATCCAGGGATTATGCACGGCCACGCCAGCCAGCGAGAAATGCCGAGTATTGCGCGTTAAAATGCGCAAAATTGAAACGCACCGCCGCGCCGCTATCCCCAAAATCCAGACCGGGCGCCGGAATGATTCCCTCATGCATAAGTTCGGCCAACAGCGTATCGCCGAACCCCGCCGCCTTGCCCCCCCTGCCGCCCTTGCCTGCCCTGCCCGCCGCCGCTTCCAGCGGCCTGGCGTAGAGATACATACCCCCTTTGGGCTCCTGAAACTCCAGCCGGCCGCCCCACTTGTCCCGCAAAAGCCGCACCAGCCCGTGCGCCCGGGCGGCCAGGTTCTCCCACAGCCTCAGGCGGTGCGGCACAAAACCGCTCTCCAGATAGCGCGCCGCCATGAGCTGCGGCAGCACGCTCAGGCCGGCATCCATATGCAGGCGCACTTCCGCCAGACGGCGAATCACCGGTTCCGGCGCGGCCATCCAGCCGGCCCGCAAGTTGCGCCCCGCGTAACTTGACAGCGAACCGCAGTAAATCACCTGATTGTGCTTGTCCGCCGCCTTGATCGGCGCCGTGTCCAGGCCGGGGTCAAAAGCCAGTAAACTGTAGGCGTCGTCCTCGAAAATGGGAATATGCCGCAGCGAGCAATATTGCAGCACCTCGCGCCGCCGGGCCGGGCTCATGCAACTGCCGGTGGGGTTGTGAAACACCGGGTTCAGGAAAATCATCTTCAGCTTCCTGGTCTGGTGCCGCGCGTCCAGGCCGTCCAGGGTAATGCCCGCCTCGTCCATGGGCAGGGCATACAAGCGTAACCCGGCCGCCTGAAAAACCGGCAGGGAATAAAAATACGAAGGAAACTCCACCCCCACGGCATCGCCCGGCTGAAGCAGGCACTGGGTCACCAGAAACAGGGCCTGCTGCGTGCCGGAGGTGATCAGAATCTGCTCCGGCGGCAAATCCAGGCCGGCGGTTTCCCGCAAGAAATTACGCACCGTGCCGCGAAAGCTTCCCAGGCCCAGCAGCGCCATTTCCTCGTCCTGCTCCGCGCCGTGTTCGGCGCGCACCAGTTCGCGCAGGGACAAACCGCCCGAAGCCGTCCCCGGGGAGGCGCCAAGCTCCGACCGGTAGGCCAGGTATAAGTCCGGCAGCAAATCTTCCGGCAGGCTGTCGCCGGAAAGGTCCAACAGCCGGCGCTGCCCGCGCCGCGCTTTTTCCCGCAAGGCGGCGGCCTGACGCGCAAAAGCCGACCAGCCGCTGCCGAGCTTTTGCAGCCGCAGGGCCGGCGGCGACTGCCAGTTGAACAGCTCGTGGCTCTGCAGGCCCCACTTTTCCGGGTTTACGTAGGTGCCGCTGCCTTTTTTGCGAATCAGCACCCCCCGCTCGGCCAGTTCGTCCAAAGCCCGAATCACCGTACTGCGGTTAAGGCCCAGCCGGGCCGCCAGCTCGCGCTCGGGCGGCAGCCGCTGGCCGCTGGCCAACCGCCCTTTTTCCAGGAGATCTTCCACCAGACGGATGAGCTGCTTGTAGCGCGGCAGCCTCGCCCCGCCTCGCACCCCTGCCGCCCCGCCGTCCTGCTGGTCCGCCGCTTTGCCCGGCCAGCCGCTTTTCGCGTCTTCCGGCAGTTTCCACATAAAAAGCCCTTCTTTCTCTGTAATTGGATGAATAAAATATAGTCCAATTTGCCACAAAAAGAAAGAATCGGTGAAGCGGGTTTATCAAAACAAAGATAACGAAAAAAGGTCTGGTCTCATTGGTTAAACGCTGATAACCGATTGATGTTTCTGTGGCTCCTTAATCAAGCTCTCTGCCGGAATACCAAACTGCCCATGCAGGTTGCGGATCATCTTCAAAGTAAGGGGGCGTGTATGGTTCAAAACTTCATAAACGCGATTGATGCGCCCGATTACCGGCTCTAAGTCCTTTGGCGCCATATCGTTTTGCTCCATATAGAACTTGATGGCCTCCACAGGATCCGGCAAGTCCATAGGGTACATTTTGCGTTCATAAGCTTCCACGAGAGTCACCAGGACATCAAGTTGGTCGCCTTCGACGGTATCCTCTTGAGCGTTCATTAAGGCCTCAATCTGCTTCAGGGCTTCCCTGTAATCATCTTCACTACGAATAGGCTTTATAGTCATGGTTTCACCTCATATCGTTTGCGGGTCGACAGCATCGTATTGCCTGTGTGTTCCGACAAAGCGGATATATACAACCCGGTAAGGATAATTTATCCAGACCACCAATCGATATTTGTTCCCTGCAATGTTAAAAATCACTCTCCCACCCTGCAAGATGCTTGCGTTACGCAAATCGGCCTTGATATCGGCAGGAGATGCCCAGTCAGCATGGAGAACAAACCTGTGCCACGCCAAAAGAGGTTCTTCAGCATCCGAATAGGCCGGAGTTTCCCAGAATGCCTTGAGTGTGGAAAGAGCGATTATCCTCATGCGAACAACCTAGTCCCATTTTGGGACTATGGCAAGGGGCAAAATATATAGTTCCTTGTTTATGGTGTATATACACCATAAAATATACAGTGCGTTACACAATTATTGAAACCGCGCACCCCAGGACCATAACCGCGAGGACTCTATTGATAAGCGTCGGATGAGCCTGGAAGATTCTCTTCAGGCCAGCGCCGCAAAAAGCCCCGGTGAGCGTTCCGGCAAAGCCTACAACCGCCAACAGCACAGCGAACCAGACAAGGATTGTAACCTCGGAGAAACTTGGGAGGATGAACACCGAGAAAGCGGTTATACCGTAGGCAATGAGTTTGGGGTTCACCAACTGGAGAGCGCAACCGGTTAGCAAAAGTTTCCTTTGCCCCTGTACCGGGCCGTCATTGACGCCGCTGGATTTCCACAGGCGCCACGCCAGCCAGACCATGTAGGCGCAGCCTATAATTTTCATAAAGAGCGCGGCGGAATCCAGATGTTGAGCGAGAAAGCCGCTTAACAATCCGCAAGCCAGCATGGTTACGAGCATCCCTCCGAATACCCCGACGGAAAAAGTCACACCGTTCCTCAGCCCGCGAGCTGCATGGGATAATGCCATGCAGTTGTTGGGGCCAGGCGTGAACGCGCCAATAAAAATAAACGTCAGAAATGGTAGGTAGTTGGTCATAAACGTGCCTCCTCCTGCTGATCATAAAACCACGGTTTTATATTATTGCTTTTTTATAGTGTATATACACCAAATTATGCAAAATTTTACTCCCATAAATCCACTTCATTAAAGATCCTCATGAGTTCTTCATAACTTTTCCCCAATTTTACCGCCACATCCTCCTGCGCTTTATCCCACAGCGGGAGAGCCTTTTTCAAAACATCCTCCCCCGCTGGAGTTAAATGGAGCCGGCGCCTTCGCGCCGTCCCCGAAGATTTGTCAGCGATCAGGCCGTCGCGGAGTAATGGTTGAAGCGTCCGGACCAGCGTACACTTTTCCAGCCTGACCCGTTGAGCCAGTTCGCCGGTGCCGCAACCTTCCATCCTGCTGATATTAATTAATAAAGAATATTGATTGATGCTCACCCCCGTAGACTTCAAGGCTTTGTCGTAAAAGTCCGTCACCTTATGGGAGATTCGCCGCAACGAGATGCAAATACAGGGGGCTTCCGGCAGATAGTTTCGCTTTTTCATGAAATGTTCCTATATGGTGTACATGCACCATATAAGGAATCAAAAAATGGATCAAGAATTATTTTCCGCATAGTTTCCGAGTGGCTGATGAACGCCGCTTGCCCTTTGAAGTGAAGGCCCCGAACCGGGTGACAAGGGAAGCTATGGCCGAACTGGAAGCTGGTGGCGGAAAAGAATTTGCCACCGTTGCCGACTTAATGGCGGATTTGTATGCGGACGATTAGACGCGCTACATCCTTATTTATTCATTATTCATCAGCCGGATGCACGCATGCCGCGGCTTCGGCCGGCTTCAGGGTGAAAAGGGCGTCCAGAAAGGCCGGCAGAAAACTCCCCGGCCCCCCGGCTGTGGCCGCCGCCCGATTGCTGGCCGCCGCCATCATCGCCATGGCCGCGGCCGCCGCTATCAGGGGCGAACAGGCCACCGCCGCACAAGCGGCGGTCAGGGCGGTGGAGGAACAACCCATGCCGGTCACGCGGGTCATGAGCGGGGTGCCGCCTTTGACCAGCAAGGTGGTGCGCCCGTCCGTAATCCAGTCTTCCGCGCCGCTCACGCTCACCACGCAGCCGTATTTTTTCGCCAGGAACAGGGCGGCCGGCGCGGCTTCAAAACTGGCGTTGGTGCTGTCCACTCCTTTGGAGAAGCCCCTGGCCGCCGCCGCTTCCGGCGCGAGGGCCATAATCTCCGAAGCGTTGCCGCGCAGCACTTTGGGCCGCACCCGCTCCAGCAGGCGCAGCGAAGTTTCGGTACGCAGGCGCGAAGCCCCGGCGCCCACTGGGTCCAGCACCACCGGCTTGCCATGCCTGTTCGCGGCTTCCCCGGCCTTTTCCATGGAGGCGATCCAGTTTTTGTCCAGGGTTCCGATGTTCAAAACCAGGGCGGAGGCGATGGCCAGCAGGTCGTCCAGTTCTTCCGGCTCGTGCGCCATCAGGGGAGAGGCGCCGGCGGCCAGCAGGACGTTGGCCGTCACTTCCATGACCACGTAGTTGGTAAGGCTGTGCACCAGGGGCGACCTGGCCCGCAGGTCGCTTACCGCATTCAGGATAGCATCGCGCATGTTCATTCCTCCAGCCGCCAGTAGTAGCGCCCGCAAGCCATAAAATCAACATCGGAATGAAGGCGTCAGATACGGCGCGAAAATGCGGCCTTCCTTGACGGAACGCATAAAACACGCTACCCTCATTAAGAGGCACATCATGCCGTTATACGGTACAAACTTGCTTGAACATCTTACCGGGGAGAACTGCCATGATGACTGGTGATCAATATGTTGAAAGCATCCGTAAAATGAAAATGCGCATCTACATGTTTGGGGAGAAGCTGGAAAACCCGGTGGACCATCCCATCCTGCGCCCTTCCCTGAACTCGGTCAAAGCCACTTACGACCTGGCGGAAAAGCCGGAATATCAAGATCTGATGACCGTAACCTCGCACCTGAGCGGCAAGCCGATCAACCGTTTCTGCCACATTCACCACAGCAGCGAAGACCTGATCAAAAAAGTGAAGATGCAACGCCTGTGCGGCCAGAAGACCGCCGCCTGTTTCCAGCGTTGCGTGGGCCTGGACGCCTTTAACGCCGAGTTCAGCACCACCTTTGAAATGGATGAAAAATACGGCACCGACTACCACAAGCGTTTTGTAAAGTTCATGCAAAAGGTGCAGGACGAAGATCTGGTGGTGGACGGCGCCATGACCGACCCCAAGGGCGACCGAGGCCTTTCTCCCAGCCAGCAGGCCGACCCGGACCTTTACCTGCGCGCCGTGGAATACCGCGACGACGGCATCGTGGTGCGCGGGGCCAAGCTGCACCAGACCGGCATTTGCAACTCGCACGAAGTTCTGATCATGCCCACCATCGCCATGCGCCCGGAAGACAAGGACTATGCCGTGTCTTTCGCCCTGCCGGTGGATACCGAAGGCGTGTTCATGATCATCGGCCGCCAGTCCTGCGACACCCGCAAGCTGGAAGGTTGCAGCCTGGACCTGGGCAACAGCCAGTTCGGCGGCGTGGAAGCCCTGGTCATTTTTGACAACGTTTTCGTGCCCAAGGAGCGCATTTTCATGCTGGGCGAGACCGACTTCGCCGGCATGCTGGTGGAGCGCTTCGCCGGCTATCACCGCCAGAGCTACGGCGGCTGCAAAGTGGGCGTGGGCGACGTGCTCATCGGCGCGGCCGCTCTGGCCGCCGACTACAACGGCGCGCAAAAGGCCAGCCACGTCAAGGACAAACTCATCGAGATGACCCATCTCAACGAAACGCTGTACGCCTGCGGTATCGCCTGCTCGGCCGAAGGCGGCAAGACCCGGTCCGGCAACTACCTGATCGACCTTATGCTGGCCAACGTCTGCAAGCAAAACGTCACCCGCTTCCCGTACGAGATCACCCGTCTGGCCGAGGATATCGCCGGCGGCCTGATGGTGACCGCGCCTTCGGAAAAGGACTTCCGCCACCCCGAGCTCGGCCCTTACATCGATAAATACCTCAAGGGCGTGGCCGGCGTGGCCACGGAAAACCGGCTCAAGGTTCTGCGCCTGATTGAAAACCTCACCTTGGGCACGGCCGCTGTGGGTTACCGCACCGAGTCCATGCACGGGGCGGGCTCGCCCCAGGCCCAGCGCATCATGATTGCGCGCCAGGGCAACACCGAGCACAAGAAAAAGCTGGCCAAGGCCATCGCCAAAATCAAGGAATGACAAATCCGCGTGCGCATCGGGGTAAAGTACTGCGGCGGCTGCAACCCGCGCTATGACCGCCGCGCCTTGGTGGCG
>JAISDX010000140.1 GCA_031264465.1 Deltaproteobacteria bacterium
CTGTGCTTCGACCTCACTTTCTCGTGGACACGTGGGGGGGCGGCCGCTCCCCTCTTGATTGTTCCGCGCCGGCCGGCGCGGCGGGAAACCCCGCCCAGGAGCGAACATGTCCAAAGAAAAACTGACCACCTTCTCCCATACCGTATATTGGAACGTATTTTTGCTCACCGGCGGGGCGTTCCTGTTCGCGCTCGGCGCCAACGGCATCGCCCAGCAGCACGGTTTTATCTCCGGCGGCCTGTACGGCACGGGCATGCTCATTTTCAACACCACCGGCCTGCTCTCGGCCCCGATTTGGTACTTCATCTTCAGCCTGCCGGTGTTTGTGTGGGGCTGGAAAGCGCTGAGCCGCCGCTTTCTTTTCTATTCGCTCTACGGCTTCGCCGCGGTGTTCGTGATTGCGCAATTCGTGGTGGTGGACTTCGGCATTACCGACCCCTTTCTGGCCACGGTGGCCTGCGCCGTGTTCGTGGGCGCGGGCGGCGGCCTGGTGATCCGCTCCCTGGGCAGCGACGGCGGCACCACCATCATCGCCATCATCCTGAACCAGCGCTACGGCATCCGGGTGGGGCAGACCTTTTTCATTTACAACTCCATCCTGTTCCTGGCCGGCGCCCTTACCGGCATGAGCCTGGAAAAGGTGCTCTACTCGCTGATCATGGTCTACATCGCCTCGAGCATTACCGACTATTTCGGCTCGATGTTCAACGAGCGCAAGATGGCCTGGATCATTTCCTCCAGGTACAAGGACATAGCCCCGGAAATTTTCAACCGGCTGCACCGGGGGGCCACGTTCGTACACGCCACCGGCGCCTTTTCCAAAGTGGACCGCACGCTCCTGCTCACCGTGGTGCACAACTACCAGATCAAGGCCCTGGAAGAGATCGTGTTTTCCCTTGACGACAAGGCCTTTGTAATTATCGAAAACACCTTCAACGTGCTGGGCTCCGGTTTTTCCAGGCGCAAGCTGTACTGAGCGCCCGTTCATGCTTTACGACTTCATCGTTATCGGCGCCGGAGCCTCGGGCCTGTTTTTCGCGGCCCGGGCGGCCAACCTCTCCGTGCTGCTGCTGGAGCGGCAGAACCGGGCCGGGCGCAAGCTCCTCCTTTCCGGCGGCGGCAAGTGCAACGTCACCAACCGCGCGGTCGGGCCGGAAAACTACTTCAGCCGGGGGAGCGAGGCGGCCCTGTTGCGCCGCTGGCTCGTCCCGGCCCTGAAAGCCTGGCCCGCCGCCCGCATGCTGGAGTGGCTCGGCCGGCACGGCATCCGTCTGGAAGAGCGCGAGCACGGGCAGATGTTCTGCGCGCGCGGCGCCGGGGACTTGCGCGACCTGCTGCTGGAGCTGGCGGCGCGCAACGGGGCGGAGTTGAAGCTGGGCCAGAGCATCCAGGCGCTGCGCCATATCCCGGCTGCCGGCGGGATGGCTGGCGGAGTTGCGGGTGGAATGGGGGGCGCGGCCTGGCGCTTCGGCCCGCCACAGTCCGGCGGGGCAGGCGGCACGGCTTTTCAAGACCCGCCGGCCCGGAGTTGTTTCGAGGTAATCAGCAACGGGCGCAGCCATTTTGCCCGCCGCCTGCTCCTGGCCTGCGGCGGCCCGGCCTGGCCCCGGGCCGGGGCAACTTCTCTGGGCGCTGCCCTGGCCCGGGCCTCCGGGCACAAGCTTGTTCCGGCCAGCCCGGCCCTCACGCCGCTCTCCCTGCCGCCGGACTGGCCGCTGCACGGTTTGCAGGGCCTGAGCCTGCCGGCCCGCCTGGCTCTGCCCGGCCTGGAGGCTCCGGCCTTTACCCTGCCCCTGCTTTTCACCCACCAAGGGCTGAGCGGCCCGGCCTGTCTGCAAATTTCCACCTACCTGCCCCTCGCCCCCACGGTCGCCGAAACCGGGCTGGAAATAGACTTTCTGCCCGGGCAAAACCTGGCCGAACTGCTGGATGCGCCCGGCAACCAGCGCCTTAACCTGACCGGGCTCCTGCGCCGGCTTTTGCCGGAGCGGCTCGGCGCGGCCCTTGTGCGCGGCGCCGGCCTGGAGGGCCAGGCCGCCCGCAAGCTGGCCGAACTGCCCCGGGCCGCGCGTAAACAGGCGGTGCAGGCCGTGCAGGCGCACCGCTGCCGCCCCCTGGCCCCCGCGTTTGACCAGGCCGAAAGCAGCAGCGGCGGCGTGGACCTGCGGGAAATAAACCCGGCCAACCTGGAAAGCCGCCTGGCGCCGGGGCTGCACTTCAGCGGCGAGCTCATTGACGTCTGCGGCTGGCTGGGCGGCTACAACCTGCACTGGGCCTGGGCCTCGGCCAACCTGGCGGCCTCTGTCCACAACAAACAAGAACGCCCGTGAATTCACGGGCGCTCGAGGTTTTCAGCTTTAGCGCAACAGTCCTTATAGCATTTCACCGGAATAGATATTCTCAATGACGAAAAGCTCTAGCGCGCGACAAGAACCGACACTTCAGCCCGGTAGAGAATCTGGTGGGTGACGCTGCCAAGGAGCAGGCCGCCGATGTTGCCGTGCCGCCTGGCGCCGATAACGATAAGGTCACAGTTTTCCTGCTTGGCGGTCAGGAGGATTTCATCGGAAGGCTCGCCTTCCGGAGTGACAAAGCTCACGGTAAGGCCGAGTTCTTCCAGGACGGCGCGGTAGCTCGCGTGTTCCTGTCTGGCTTCCTCCACCAGTTCCCGCATCAGTTCTTCGCGCTGTTTGGTGGGAATGCGCCCGGTCACCGGGGTCAGAACGTGAACCAGCACCACCGGCGTTTTGGCTTCGCCGGCGATTTTGGCCACCAAGTCCAGCCCTCTCCGGGAATACTTGGAATCGTCAATAGCCAGCAGGATCTTTTTGAAAGGCATAATCTGTCTCCTTGAAATTTAATTGCCTGATTCGGATCATCTGTCTGATCGCATCTGACTGACCTCAATTTGGGCTTCTAATATCAGAAAAATGAAAAACTCACCACCATTATCCTGAAGCGGTCATTATACCTGGCCTTACCGGCAGGCCGCCGTTCAAACCCGCCAGTTCCTTCCGGCCGTGCGCCCCAGCACCGCCACGCCCACGCCCGCCGCGCCGGCCCGCGTAAGGCAGGCCGCGGCCGAGCGCAACGTCGCGCCCGTGGTCATCACGTCGTCCAGCAAGAGAATGCGCCGGCCGCGCACGTCCGGGTCCGCCCAAAAAATCCCGCTGGTATTGCTCTGGCGCTGGGCGCGGCTCAGGCCGCTCTGGCGGGCGGAATCGACAACGCGCCGCAGCAGGCGCTGCCTGAGGGGCAGCTCAAGCCGCCGGGCCAGCGGAGCGGCCAGCAGCGCGGACTGGTTGAAACCGCGCTCGCGCAGGCGGGCCAAGTGCAGCGGTATCGGCGCCAGACAGTCCCAGCTTCCGGCCGCCTCCAGCAGGCGCGGCTGTGCGGCCAGAAGCCTCCCCAAGGCTTCGGCCTGATGCAGGGCCCGCCCGAATTTCACCTGCAGGAGCAGTTGCCGGAGGTAACCGTGGTAAAAACCGTAAAAATACAGCGCCTCCCAAGGAGGCGGCTCGGTCAGGCAGCCGCCGCATAAAGGCGAGGAGCC
This sequence comes from Deltaproteobacteria bacterium, assembly GCA_031264465.1. GTDB lineage: Bacteria > Desulfobacterota > Desulfovibrionia > Desulfovibrionales > Desulfovibrionaceae > WRHT01. The sequence continues at coordinate 3,554 of JAISDX010000140.1, forward strand.
GCCCACGGGGGCGGTGACTTCGCCGCAGCGCGGGCAGACGGCGGCCGGGCGCGGCCCGGCTTCAAGCCGGGCCAGGCAGCTTGCGCAGATTGGGATAAAATCACGCGTCACGGCCAGGGCGGCCGGAACAACCGGAGCGGCGCAAAAAGAGCAGCGCCGCTCGTGCACCAGGCGGCGCCAGAGGCCGCCCAGAATCCGGATAAAACCGCCACAGCCGGAGCGCATGCCGACCTTAAAGTTCGCCCGCCCGGAGCAAGGCTTCGCGCGCTTCGCCGGCCTTGCCGGAAGCTTCCAGAGCGCGGGCCAGTTCCAGCCAGGCGGCTTTGCAGTCCGGCCGCAGGGCCGCGCTTTGCCGGGCCAGGCTTTCGGCCACAGCCGGATTTTCGCCGGCGTCGAGGTAGAGCGAGGCCAAAAGCTGCAAAGCCAAGGCGTCGTGGGGGTTGATCAGCAGCGCTTCATGCAGTTCCTCGCGCGCTTCCTCGGGTTGCCCTTCCCTGATGGCCAGGCGTGCCAGTCCGCGCCGGGTTAGGGCCTCGCCGCCGGGCAGCTTGGCGGTTTTACGGTAGTAATCGCGGGCCAAGGCGTTATCCCCATGCAGTTCGGCCAGTTGCCCCAGGCGGTAAAGCGTGTAGACGTTGCCCGGGTCCAGTTCCCGGCAGCGCTGGAACAGGCGCAGAGCCTGGCCGAGCTCGCCGCCGCTCTGGCAAAGCTGGCCCAGGTTGTACAGCGTGGCCACGTCGTCCGGGCTGCGCTCCAGCGCTTCCTCAAAGTGGCGCCGGGCCTCGGCCTGGCGGCCCAGCCCGGCCAGCGTCACTCCCAGCGAGTTCCAGGCCAGGATGTTGTTTTCGTCGCAAAGCAGGGCTTTTTTATACTCCGCTATGGCCCCCAACTGGTCGCCCAGGCTGTAGCGGCGGTCGGCGCTGATGTTCAGGGCCAGCGAGTCGAGCCTGCCCACATGCGGCCAGGGCAGCAGCAGGGCGTATTCCAGGGCCTTGTGGACATTTTCCAGGGTTTCGGACTTGTGGAAATCCAAAAAGGGGTAAGGGGCGATGCCGATGGCGCAATGCAGGCCCCTGCCGGAAAATTCCCGGCTCAGTTCCGCCAGCTTGGCGGCCAAGCGGGGCTGGCCGGACTGTTCGTCTTGAGCAAACCGCTCGTTTTGGCCGGCCGTTTCCGGCACAAATACGACAAAGCTGTTCAGGCCGTAGCGGCCGTACAGGGCGGACGGCCCGCACAGCACGCGAAAGCGGGCGGCGCAAGCGGCCAGGCTGTCTTCCCAAGTGCGCCGGTCGTAGCGGGGAAGCCCGCCCTCGTCATTCTCGTCCCCGCCGTCCAGATATTCCATGAACATGGCCTGTTGGGAGCCGGTCAGCAAGGGCAGGGAGAAGCGGGCCAAAACCAGGCTGAAACGGTCGTATTTTTCCCGCTCCCGGCACCACCAGGGCAGAAAATCGGAATAGTTCAAAAAGCCGGTGCTCTTGTCCAAATTTTCCGAACGGGCCGGCTGAACCTGCTCACCAGCCGGCGCGGCCCCTGCGGACGCGCTTTGATACAGGCCGGGCAGGCTGTCCTGGCCGGCCAAAATCAACTGATCGCCGGGCTGGGGCGGCAGGGAGGGGTCGTCGCAGTAAAGCAGTTCGGCCGTGGAGGCGTTGGGGCGCACCCGCACCAGCAGCGCCTCGCCCTTGTAGCGCCGCACCGGCTCCCGCCCCCCATCCAGGACATAGCCCCACAAGGTAAAGCGCTGGCCGGGCCTGGCGCCGCAGTATTTGCCCAGGCTGACTTCCAGGCGGGAGAGCGGCAGCGCCTGGAGCACGCGGCCGCCTTCGTGCAAAATGCCGCTGTAGGCGAGCACGGCCGGCTTGTCCTCGGGATTTTCCCAAGCGGCCAAGGCGCTCTGCCCGGCCATGGCGGCGGCCAGGCGGGCCCGGCGCAGCAGCCGGCGGGTCTGTTCAGGGGCGGAGTAGCGCTCCATGCCGTCCAGGTCGCGCGGGCAGTCCACAAAACCGGCCGAAGCCCGAATGCGCAGCTTGTGGCCGTTCAACTCGTCGGGCAGACTCACCGCGTTCAGGGCGGCCACCAGGCTCTGGCCCAATTCGCGGCTGGCCTGGTTGCCGCAGGCCGGCAGGAGAAGGGCGAATTCCGTATCGCCGCTGCGGGCGGCCGCGGCCTGGCCGGGCTTCTTTTTCTCCAGTTCGGCGGCCAGGGCGGCCAGGAGTTTTTCCGTGCGCAGGTAGCCGTGCTCGCGCACCAGGGCGGGCAGGCCGTTCAGGCGGATCACCATCAGGCTGAAGCGAAAGCTCCAGGCTGGGGTTCTGCCGGCAAGGCCGCCGGCCGGGGCGGTTTTGAGGTCCTTGCCCGAAAAAGAGGCCGGCCGGCCGGCCTCTTCGGGAATCAGGTCTTTGGGGCCGCCGGGGCGCAGGCCTTCGCGTATCTGTTCAAGCTCGTGGGCCACCAGGTCCAGCAGGCGGCCGCGGCGCAAGAGGCCGCTCAAGGGGTCGCGCAGGCTCTGCTTGTAAAAACTCAGATTTTCCAGGCACAGCGAAACGGCGGCCGGCAGGAGCGGCATTATTTTTTTTACGCCGCCGCTCACGCCCCGGGCCACGAACACTCCCAGAAGCGGCCCGTCCGGGCGCCGGAGCGGCAAAAGGAGCTTGCGCTCGCGCGGCAGGTACTCGGCGGCCCTGGACCCGCCCTCATTATCCTTGACCACGGGGAAATGCAGGGTGTAGCCTTTGAACTCGAAAAATCGCTGTAACCCGGAACATAGCAGCGGTTCCAGTTGGATCAGATCCAGGCTGTTCAGGTCCGGACCGCCAAAATTGGCTTGGCCGCCGGAACAGGCCAGGCGTGAAAAGTTTGCTGGCATTGTCGTCATGCCTGGCTTATACATGGCAAATGCCGGCTTGAAAAGGGGAGCCCATTTACCGCGGCACAACCCGGAGGTTTTTACTTATGCCACAACTGCAATTCGCCCATTTCTTTCTCGGTCCCCTGGCCACCAACTGCTACCTGATGCACGACGGCAAGGAAGCCGTGGTTTTCGACCCGGGCGGCAGCCCGGAAAAGGTGCTGGATTACCTGAAAAAAAACAAACTCGGACTTACGGCCATATACAACACCCACCTGCACTTCGACCACGTCACCGGCAACCACGCGCTGGCCACGGCCAGCCAGGCGCCCATTTACGCCAACGAACGCGATGCCTACCTGATGCCGGACAACCGCCAGGCCTCGATCCTGTACGGCGTGCCCCCGGTGGAGGATTTTGCGTTCCAGAACCTGGACGAAGGCGCCCGCACCGTGCTGGGTACGGAAATGCGGGTGCTGGCCACGCCCGGCCACACCCCGGGAAGCCTTTCCTACTACCTGCCCGAGTACAGGACGGTAATTTGCGGCGACGTGCTCTTTCACGGCGATATCGGCCGGACCGACTTCAAGGGCGGCGACTATCCGACTCTTGAAAAGAGCATTCGCGAAAAGCTGTACACTCTGCCGGAAGACACCCGGGTTTGCCCCGGGCACGAAGAAGAAACCAGCATTGGCGAGGAAAAACTGTACAATAATTACGTGAAGGCCTGAACTTGCCCATGCGCGACTTCGCTCCAGGCCGGGTTGTTCCCGGCCGCCCTTTGCTGCTGGTTTGCAGCCCCCGGGCCGGCAACAGCCTGACGGCGGCGTTCGCCTTTGCGGAGGCCCGGGCGGACGGCCGGGCCGGAAAAAGCGGCGGCAAAGCCAAGGCCACAGCCTCGGTCAGCCCCTCGGGCGGAATCCCGGGCGCCATCCGGCCGGTCATGCTGCACGATTACGATATGTACCCCTGCCGCGACTGCGGGCGTTGCGCCCAAGCCGGAGCGGCCTTCCCGCCCGACAACCCGGCCCGCCTCTGCCCCATGGCCACGCGCGACGAAAGCGCCCCGCTTTTGGCCGCCCTGTTGGCCGCGCCTTGGCTGGCCATTTTCGCGCCCATCTACTTTTACCACCTGCCGGCCCGCCTGAAGGCCATGCTGGACCGCTGCCAGTTGTTTTACAACGCCGCGCTGCAAAAGCGCCCCTTCATGCTAAACTTGCCCAAACGCCGCGCTTACGTCGTCCTTGCGGCGGCGCGCGAGCGCGGCGAACAGCTTTTTGCCGGGAGCCTGCTCAGTCTGAAATACGCGCTCGCCCCCCTGAACATGGAACTGCAAGACCCGCTGCTCCTCTACGGGCTGGAGCCCAAGGGAGATCTGGCCGGACGGGCAGACCTGCTCGAACGGGTCCGCCAATACGGGCGGCTGGCGCGCGAACTGGAAGGGACGCCGCCGGAACCGGAAGCCGAAGATTTTTACGGCGAATACGATGGCCGGGAACCGGCTTGACCACAGCAAAGCCGACTTTGAATCGGAAGCCCAAAATACTTTGCAAGATAGCCGCTCTTGAGTATAGTACAGCGCAATTTTAAAACATCGACCGGAACTTATATGAAAAAATTCCTTCTGTTCATCTTCCTGCCGTTTTTACTGGTGGGTTCTTTTACGCTTTGCGGCGACTTTGCCGTTCCCGAGGCCGAAGCGGCCCGCTTTGGCGGCGGGCGCTCCTTCGGCGGCAACCGCTCCTATCGTCAGCCCGCCCAAGCCCCCGGCCGGCAGCAGGCCGCGCCGGCCCAGAACAACGCCGTGGGGCGCAACGCCGCGCCCGCCAGCGGCTTGGGCGGATTTTTCGGCCCGCTCCTGGCCGGCAGCATGTTGGGCGCCCTGTTCTTTGGCGGCGGTTTTCACGGCTTCGGCATGGCCGACGTGGTGATAATCATGCTGGGCGTGTTCCTGCTGAACCGCTTTATCCGCTCCCGGCGCCGGGCTGCGGAACTGGCGGCGGCAGGCGCCAACGGCGGCGCAAGCTATCATGACGCGCACAAGGTCGGCGCCGACGGCGGCAACGCCTGGGACCGCCTGCGCGGCAACCCGGCTTTCGGCCGGGCCGAAACCGGGCCGCGTCTGCCGGAAGGGGCGGAAGGACCGGAAGTCCCGGAAGGTTTTGACACGCGGGAATTCCTGGCCGGCGCCAAGCTTATGTTCACCCGCATGCAGGAAGCGTGGGACCAGCGCGACCTGGAAGACATCGCCGAATTTACCACCGCCCCGGTGCTCGAGGAAATAACCCGCCAAGCCGGGGAAGACCCGACCCCCTCGCAGACCGACATCCTCCTGGTCAAGGCCAGCCTGCTGGAAGTCGGACGCGACGGCTCCGCTAAAGAGGCGGCTGAAACCGCCTCCGTTTGTTTTGAGGTGCTGATGCGCGAACGCCGCGAACAGGAAAGCTTTGAAATGCGCGAAGTCTGGCATTTTCTGCGGGAGAACGGCGGCAGTTGGAAGCTGGACGGCATCCAGCAGATCGCCTGAGGGCGGCCCGAGGAGAATATCGATGAGCAAATCCGCCAAAAAGCGGGTGCTGCACGTGGGGTGCGGGGTACACACCCCGGATAAGCTGCACGAACATTTTCGCGGCCCGGACTGGGAAGAGGTGCGGCTGGACATCAACCCCAAGGTCGGGCCGGATATCGTGGCTTCCATTACCGACATGGCCTTGGTGCCGGAAAATTCCTTTGAAGCCCTTTATTCCTCGCACAACCTGGAACACCTGCACCCGCACGAAGCGCCTCTGGCCCTGGCGGAGTTTTTCCGGGTGCTACGGCCCGGCGGCTTTGCCCTGATCACCCTGCCCGACCTGCAACAGGCGGCCGAATGCATCGCCCAGGGGCGCGAGGAAGAGGCCGTGCTGCTGACCAACCGCGGCCCCATTACCCCCCTGGATATTTTATACGGCTTCCGGCCCTTTCTGGCGGCCGGGAACTTTTTTATGGCCCACAATTTCGCCTTTACGGCGGCCACGCTGCAAGAACACCTGCAAGAAGCCGGCTTTTCGGAAGTGAACGTGGAGCGGGACGGCGAGTTCAACCTTTGGGCCACTGCTTCAAAATTGTGAGTTGCGAGGAACCGATATGAGCGAAACCCCCAGGCTGACCCTGTACCCGTACGGCGGACTCGGCGAGATCGGGCTGAACAGCCTGGCCCTGGATTACGGAGAAAGCCTGGCCTTGGTGGACTGCGGGCTGATGTTCCCGGAAGATTACCACTTGGGCGTGGACGTGGTCATTCCCCGCTTCGATCACCTGATCGAAAACCGGGAACGGCTCAAGGGCATTGTGCTCACGCACGGGCACGAAGACCATATCGGCGCCCTGCCCTGGCTGGTGCCGCATCTGGCCCAATCGGGCCGGCCCGCCATTTACGGCTCGGCCTTCACCCTGGCCCTGGTGGAGCACAAACTGCGCGAACGCGGGCTGCTGGACGCGGCCGAACTGGTGCGCGTTGACCCGGGCGACTGCAAAACTTTGGGCGATTTCAAATTCCGCTTCTTTCCGGTCTGCCACTCCATCATTGACGGCATGGCCCTGGGCATTGAAACCCCGGTCGGAAAAATCCTGCACACAGGCGACTTCAAGCTCGACCCCGCTCCCCTGAGCGGCCCGGGCACCGACCTTGAAGTCTACGGCAAGTTCGCCGGCAAGTCCGGCCTGCGCCTGCTGCTTTCGGACTCCACCAACGTGGAGAATTACGGCCACTCCCTGGGAGAGCGCGAAGTGTTCAGCGCCCTGCGCGGCGTGTTCGCCCAGGCCCGGGGGCGGCTCCTGGTGACGCTGTTCGCCAGCAACATCCAGCGCATCCAGGAAGTGTTCGATTGCGCCAGGGAAAACGGCCGCCAGGTCATGGTGATTGGGCGCAGCCTTCTGAACAACATTGAAATGGCCCAGAGCCTCGGCTGCCTGAAAGCCGAGGACGGGCTGATTTTGAACGGCGACCAGCCGGCCGAACTGCCCGACGACCGCCTGGTCCTCCTGGTCACCGGCTCGCAGGGCGAGCCCATGAGCGCCCTGGCCCGCATTGTCTGGGGCGGGCACAAATTTCTGACCATCAATCCGGGCGACACCGTCATCATGTCTTCCCGCCTCATTCCCGGCAACACCAGCGCCGTGAACCGGCTGATCAACCAGCTTTACCGGCGCGGAGCCAGCGTGCTCTACCAGCAGGTCAGCGGCATTCACGCCTCGGGCCACGCCTACCGCGATGAACTGGCCGCCGTGCTGCGGGCCGGGCGCCCCGAATATTTCATCCCGGTGCACGGCGAATACCGCCACCTGGTCAAGCACGCCGAACTGGCCGCCGAACACGGCGTGGACCCGGAAAAGATATTCATTTTGGAAGACGGGCAGCCGTTCAGCCTGGGCAAAAAAAACCCGCGCAAGAAAAACGGCCCGGAAGCGGCCGGGCGCCTGGAAGAGCCCATCCCGGCCGAATCCATCCTGGTGGACGGCAAAGGCGTGGGCGACGTGGGGCAGGCCGTGCTGAAGGAACGCCAGCTCCTGGGCGACGAAGGCATGGTCACGCTGCTGGTCGTGCTGGACGCCAAAACCAGGGAAACGCTGCTCGGGCCGGAAATACAGTCCAAGGGCTTCATTTTTGAGCAAAGCACCGGCCATGTGCTGGAAGATTCCCTGGCCATTGCCCGCGATGTGCTGGCGCAAGAGCGGGGGGCCGCGCCGGACATACTGCAGGACAAGCTGCGCTCGGCCCTGCGCCGGCATTTTCGCCGCCTGATCGGGCGCGACCCGGTGGTGGTGCCGCAGGTGCGCCTGATTTAGGATCAGGCCGCTTAATGCTCTTTACCCGCCTGGACGGCCCCAACGAGAAGAAAGTCCTCGATATGCCAATCGGCTACTTTGACACGCCTTCAGCGCCGCCGCTGCAACCGGTCGCGCGCGATAATGGCCGCCAGGTTCATGCCCAGCACCAGCGCCACCAGCACCAGGGCCGTGCCGTATTGCAGGGGCAGGGTTTTTTCGATGTCCGCGCCCGAGGTGGCCAGCACGTAAATATGGTTGGGCAGAGCCATGACCGGGCGGAAAATGGAATCCACCCCGGCCTTGCTGAAAAACACGGCCGCCGTGAACATGATCACCGCCGTTTCGCCGGCGGCCCGGGCCAAGCCGAGAATGGCCCCGGTGAGCATGCCGGGCAGGGCCGCCGGCAGCACCACCCTCACGATGGTCTGGCTCTGGGTGGCCCCCAGGGCGAATGAAGCCTCGCGAAAAGTCATGGGCACCTGGCGCAGCGCTTCCTCGGTGGTGCTGATTACCACCGGGAGCGTCAGCACGGCCAGGGTGAGCACGCCGGAAAGGAGCGAGATGCCGAAGCCGCAGGCAATCACGAAAAAACTCATGCCAAACAGCCCGAACACGATGGAAGGCACGCCGGCCAGGTTGTTGACGCCCAGCCTGATATAGCGGGCAAAGCGCGACGAGCGCGCATATTCGTGCAGGTACACCGCCGAGGCCACGCCCAGCGGGAAGGAAACCAAAAGCGCCCCCAGGGCCAGCAGCACCGTGCCCACAATGCAGGGCCAGATGCCGCCTTCGGTCATGGCGTTACGCGGCGGCTCGGTGAAAAACTCCCAGCCGAGCGCCCCGGCGCCGTTCCAGACCAGGAAGGCCACCACGGCCAGGAGAGCCGCCATGTTCACCACGGCGGCCAGGCGGAGCAGCGTGAACATGCAGCGCTCCGAAGCCCGGCGGCGGAAAGTGTGCGGGAATGAAACCGGCATGTTTTTAATCCAACGACCGGCGGTTTTTTTCGGAAATCCGCTGGGCGATTATGTTGAAGGCCAAGGTAAAGACGAACAGCACCATCCCGATGGCGAACAGGGCGTGGTAATGCTCGCCCCTGAAGGAGGCTTCGGCCATTTCCGCCGCGATGGAAGCCGGCATGGGCCGGATGGGGTCGAACAGCGAGGTGGGGATGATGCCGGCCCCGCCGGCCACCATCAGCACCACCATGGTTTCGCCGATGCTGCGCGACATGCCCAGCATGCAGGCCGTGCCGATGCCGGAAAAGGCGGCCGGCACAACCACTTTGTAAGTGGTCTGCCAGCGGGTGGCTCCCAGGGCCAGCGAGGCTTCGCGCAGGCTCATGGGCACGGCGTAGAGCGCGTCCTCGGCTACGGAGCAGATGGTGGGCACGCTCATGAAAGCCAGCATCAGCCCGGCGTTGAACAGGTTCAGGCCGGTATCCACGTCCAGCCATTCCTGGAGGAACGGCGCCACCACCACCATGCCGAAAAAGCCGATCACCACCGAAGGGAGAGCGGCCAGAAGCTCGATCAGGGGTTTGCAGAGGCGACGCAAAAAAGCCGGGGCTATTTCCGTAAGCCAGGCCGCCGTCATCACGCCCAGGGGAATGGCCATGGCCGCGGAAACCAGCGTCACGGCCAGCGAGCCGGCCAGCAGCGGCAAAATGCCGAACTCCGGCGGGTCGAAAGTGGGGTACCAGCCCCGGCCCAGGAAAAAGTCGGCGGGAGCGACGCTCGCGAATATGGGCAACCCTTCCATGAACAGAAAAATCATGATCAGAGCCAGGAAGAGCAGGGAACAGCCGGCAATGCCGGCCAGAATCCAGCGGATCAGCTTTTCCCGGGAAAAGCCCGGGGGGGTTATATTCAGGCTCTCTTTTGCCGCGCCGCTGTCGTCAGTGGGGTAAAAGTCTCCAAGTGCGCTGTGCGCCGACATGGCTTTTCTCCTTTGGCGCGCCCCGGGCCGGCCACCGCTTGCGGCGGCCCGGCCGGGACGCCGGAACTTCCGGGCGCGCTATTTGTCGAGCGGGATATAGCCGGTTTCAGCCACGGCTTTCTGGCCCTTTTTCGGGTCCAGCAGGAAGTCCATGAGCTTTTTCACCGCGCCGGACGGCTGGCCGTCGGTAAACAGGTACAGTTCGCGCGCAATGGGCCATTCCTTGCTCAGCGCGCTGGCGGCCGTGGCTTCAACCCCGTCCACGTCCAGCTTTTTGAGCGAGGCGTTCAGGTAGCCGAAGCCAATGTAGCCGATGGCCCGCCTGTTCTTGGCCACGGCCTGCACCACGGCCCCGTTGGAAGCCTGCACCAGGGCGGACGGGGCCACCTTCTGCCTGTCCATGATGATTTCTTCCCAGGTTTCGTAGGTGCCGGAAGAGGTATCGCGCGAAATTACCACGATGTTTTCGTCCTGCCCGCCCAGCTCTTTCCAGTTGGTGATCCGGCCCGCGTAGATGTCGCGCAACTGGGCGGAGGCGAGCGCTTTAACCGGGTTGGAGGGGTGTACCACCGGCAGCAGGGCGTCCACGGCCACGGCCGTGCGCACCGGGTTTATGCCGCGTTCCCGGCCTTGCTCCACTTCCGAGTCTTTAATGTCGCGCGAGGACATGGCCACTTGGCAGAGCCCTTCGTTCAGGGCCTTGATGCCGTTGCCCGAGCCGCCG
>JAISDX010000167.1 GCA_031264465.1 Deltaproteobacteria bacterium
CCGCGCCGGCCGGCGCTGAAAAATAAAGCGGGGCGCGGCCGCACCCCCTCTTTGACAATTTAAACTGAGGTCAAAGCAAAATCAACGAGGTCTTTCAGGTTCCGCCGCCGCATTTGGGACAGCTTTCGCCGTCGGCCAGCAGCTTTTCCACGGCTTTGACCGCGTTTTCCACGGTAAAGCCAAAGTGGTTGAACAGCACCTTGCCGGGGGCGGACTTGCCGAAACAGCGCATGCCGATAACCGCGCCGTCCAGGCCGACGTACTTGCGCCACCAGTCCACGGCCGCCGCTTCTATGGCCAGGCGGGCCCGCACCTTGCCGGGCAGCACCTGGTTGCGCCAAGCCGCGTTTTGCTGGTCAAAAGCCTCGGCGCAGGGCATGGAGACCACGCGCACCGGAAATTTTCTCTCTTCCAGGGCTTCGGCCGCGGCCACGGCCAGGCTCACTTCCGAGCCGGTGGCGATGATGATGGCTTTGGGCTCGCCGCCGGCCGCCTCACGCAGGATATAGCCGCCCTTGCGGATGGTTTCGTAAACGTGTTCGGTGGGAGTGACGTTGCCGCCCAGCCCGGTTTTTTCGGCCAGGCCGGTCCTGGAGCGGTCCAGCACCGGCAGGTTCTGGCGGCTCAGGGCCAGGCAACTTGGGCTGCGGTTTTCCAGGGCTTCCATCCAGGCCACGGCCGTTTCCACCTTGTCGGCCGGGCGCCAGACCCGGATGCCGGGAATCATGCGCAACGCGGCCAACTGTTCCACCGGCTGGTGGGTGGCTCCGTCTTCGCCCACGCCGATGGAATCGTGCGTGAGCACCCAGATGAGGCGCTGCTTCATGAGCGAGGCCAGGCGAATGGCGGCCTGGGCGTAGTCGGCGAACACCAGAAAGGTGCCGCCGTAGGGAATAAAGCCGCCGTGCAGGGCCAGGCCGTTCATTATGGCGCCCATGGCGAACTCGCGCACGCCATAGTAAAGGTAATTGCCGCTGCAGTCGGGCGGGATGAGGTCTTTGGCCCCGTCCCACTTGGTGCCGACAGAGCCGGTCAGGTCGGCCGAGCCGCCCAGCAGGGCGGGCAGCGCCGGCCCGAGCAAGCCGAGCACGTTCCTGGAGGAAATGCGGGTGGCTTCGTCCCCGCCGTCTTTGGCGGCCTGTTCCATGTAGGCCAAAAGCGGCTGCTGCCAGTCGGGCGGCAACTCGCCCTCCATGCGTTTGCCCAGCTCGGCGGCCAGCTTGGGCTGGGCTTTTTCGTAGTCTTTAAAAAGCTTGGTCCACTTCTTTTCGGCCTGCTGGCCGGCCAGGCGGGCGTCCCAACCCTGGCGGATTTCAGCCGGAATTTCAAAAGGCGAGTAGCGCCAGCCGAGCTGCGCGCGCGCGCCTTCAATTTCCGCGTCGCCCAGGGGCGAGCCGTGGGCGGAGGCGCAGCCGGCCTTGGTGGGCGCGCCAAAGCCTATGGTGGTGCGGCAGCGGATGAGGCTGGGCTTGTCGGTAACTTTACGGGCCTTGGCAAGGGCTTTTTTAACGGCTTCGCCGTCCTGCCCGTCCACTTCCTCCACGTGCCAGCCGTAGGCGGCAAAACGTTCGGGCGTGTTTTCCGCGAACCAGCCGCTCACTTTCCCGTCAATGGAAATGCCGTTGCTGTCCCAAAGGGCGATAAGTTTGCCCAGGCCCAAGGTGCCGGCGAGCGAGCAGGCCTCGTGGGAAATGCCTTCCATCAGGCATCCGTCGCCCATGAAGACGTAAGTGAAGTGGTCGATAACCGGAAAGCCTTCGCGGTTGTATTTTTCGGCCAGGAGCTTTTCGGCCAGGGCCATGCCCACGGCGGCGGCAATGCCCTGTCCGAGCGGGCCGGTGGTTATTTCCACCCCGGCGGTGACCCCGTATTCTGGGTGTCCGGGCGTTTTGGAGCCGAGCTGGCGGAAATTCTTGAGGTCTTCAATGCCGAGGTCATAGCCGGTCAGGTGCAGCACGGCGTAGAGCAGCATGGAGGCGTGGCCGGCGGACAGCACGAAGCGGTCGCGGTTCCACCACTTGGGGTTGGCCGGGTTGTGCACCATAAAATCGTTCCAGAGCACTTCGGCCATGTCGGCCATGCCGAGCGGCGCGCCAGGGTGGCCGGAGGCGGCTTTCTGCACGGCGTCCATGGCCAGGAAGCGCACGGCGTTGGCCAGTTCTTTACGGGTGGACATTATCTTCCTCCTGTGTCCAGACAGTACCTCGGAAATATACCTGGAAGGGCCATTTAGCAATATATAATGTGGACATAATACAATCAGGGAAACGCGCCGGAAGCTCAGGCGCCGGCGGCCGCTTTCGCAAACACCCCGAGCCGCTCGGCATAGGGCGGGAAATTGAAAAAGGCCGAGCCGGAAACCAGCACGTCCGCCCCGGCTTTCACCAGGGCCGCGGTGTTGCCGGGGTCCACCCCGCCGTCCACCTGGACGAGCGCCTGGGAATCGCTCCGGCTAATCAGGCCGCGCAGGTCGGCAAGCTTCCGGTAGGTGAGCGGCATGAATTTTTGTCCGCCAAAGCCCGGGTTCACGCTCATGAGCAGCACGAGATCCAGCTCGGGCAAAACGTATTCCAGCGCATGCAGCGGCGTTGCCGGGTTGAGGGCCACCCCGCGCTTCATGCCCAGCCGCCGGATTTCGGACAGGGTGCGGGGCAGGTGCGAACTGGCCTCGGCATGCACCACCAGCAGGTCGGCCCCGGCCTCGGCAAAGGCTTCGAGATAGCGTTCCGGTTCGGCGATCATCAGATGCACATCGAAGAAAAGGCGGCTGCGCTTGCGCAGGGCCTTGATTACCGGCGGGCCGAAGGTGATGTTGGGCACGAAATGCCCGTCCATGACGTCCCAATGCACCCATTCCAGGCCGGCCTGTTCCAAGGCGAGCAATTCTTCGGCCAGGCGGCCGAAGTCTGAGGAAAGAAGAGAAGGAGCCAGGATCATAAGAGTTATACCCGGTGGTCTGGTTTGACTGGAGCGGCCAGCAGCGAGCGCAGTTCCTTGAGTTCGGCCAGCACTTCGCGCAAAACCGCGTCCCCGGCGCTTTCGTCCGCTTGCGGCCGGAGGGTTGGGCCATCCAGTTGCGCGGCCTGGTCCGTAGCGGCGGCGGGCTCGCCGCCTTCGTCTTCCGGCCCCATGGCCATGCAGAAATCCTGGTAGCCCTCGTCCAGCAGGTCGCTGCTCAGGCTTTCGTCGGCGTATTGCAATTCGCTCAGGACTTTTTTGGCCCCTTCAATGGTCAGGCCGCGCTCGTGCAGCAGGTTGCGGATGCGGCGCAAGAGCTCGAGGTCCTGCTCGCTGTACAAACGCTGGCCGGACTCGGTGCGTGTGGGGTTGAGCTGCGGGAACTCGCTCTCCCAAAAGCGCAGCACGTAGCTTTTCAGGCCCAGCAGTTGAGCCGCTTCGCCTATTTTGTAGATCTTTCCCGGCATGGCCGTCTTATAGCACAGGACTCGGCATAGCGCAAAAAGAGAGTTGCCGGGTTGCCCCGGCTTTATTAATCAGCCTTTCCTGAAAATTTTTGTGAAATTCTCTTTACATTTTTATCGAACTCGGGCAAATAAGCATCTTGTATTATATATCAGTATGTATTGATATATAAATTTATAAACATGCATATAAACATTTATACTGGATTCAGCCATGATTGAAGTAAGAAACCTGTGCAAGGCCTACGCCGGGCAAACCGTGCTCCAAGACGTCTCCTTCGACGTCCGGGCCGGCGAAGTGTTCGGCATTGTGGGGCATTCCGGGGCCGGCAAGTCCACGCTGCTGCGTTGCCTGAACGGCCTGGAGAGTTACAACTCCGGCAGCGTCAAAGTTATGGGACGGGAAGTCGCTGCCTTGCCCCAGCGGGATCTCATGCGGCTGCGCGGCAAGATGGGCATGGTGTTTCAGACTTTCAACCTGATGGCCCGGAAAAACGTGTTCGAGAACGTGGCTTTTCCACTGTATACCTGGGGCCTTTCGTCCGCCCGAGTGCGCGAGCGGGTTACGAGCCTGCTGGAACTGGTCGGCCTGGCCGGCAAAAGCCGCGAACGGGTGCAAAACCTCAGCGGCGGCCAGAAGCAGCGCGTGGGCATTGCCCGGGCTCTGGCCCTGGAACCGGCCGTGCTGCTCTGCGACGAAGCCACCTCGGCCCTGGACCCGAAAACCACGGCTTCCATTCTCGACCTCCTGGAAAGCATCAACCGGCGCCTCGGCCTGACCGTCGTCATGGTCACGCACCAGATGGAAGTGGTCAAGCGTCTCTGCCACCGCACCCTGCTGCTGGACGGGGGCCTGACCCGGGCCCTGGACCGCACCGAAGACCTCTTCCTGCTGCCGCCGGACAACCTGCAAAAGCTGGTGGACGAAGAATACACGCTCATCCCCACGGGCGTGAACATCCGGGTGATGTTCCCGCGCGGCACTTCCCGGCAATGCATCGTGACCGGCATGGCCATGGAGCTGGGGCTGGATTTTTCCATCGTGGGCGGCCGTCTGGAACGCTATCTGGACGAAATTCTGGGCTTTTTGATCATCAACGTGGATACGGAAAACGCCCCTCGGGTGCTCGCCTGCCTGGAAGAGAAAAAACTGGCCTACCGGGTGCTTGCGACTGAAGAAGCCGGCTTTTCCGGCGGCTTTGAACAGGCCGGTCCGGGCGGCGCGGCTGCCGTTTACGGCACCGGCGCGGCCTCGCCGGCCGCGCATGGAGGTTGGCAATGATTTTGGAACAGAGCTATGCGGAAAGGCTGTCCGTGCTGGCGCCGGAATTGTGGCAGGCTTCGCTGGAAACCCTGCATATGGTTTCGCTTTCCACTCTGTTCGCCCTGGCGCTCGGTTTCGGGCTGGCCGTGCTGATGATCCTCTGGAACCCGCGCGGGCTGGCGCCGCAACCCAAGTTCTACCGCCTGCTGGATACGCTGGTGAACCTGGGCCGCTCTTTTCCCTTCATCATCCTGCTCATAGCCATCATTCCGCTGACCAGGGCGATTGTGGGCACCAGCATCGGGAGCGGGGCGGCCGTGGTGCCGCTGGTGGCGGCCGCCGCGCCCTTCGCGGCCAGGCTCATCGAGGCCGCCTTTCTGGAGGTGGACCGGGGCGTGGTGGAAGCGGCCCGTTCCTTTGGCGCCGGCAACCTGCGCATCGTCTTGCGGGTGCTCCTGCCGGAAGCCCTGCCGGCCCTGGTGCTCAACGCCGCCGTGGTCGGCATAGCCCTTCTGGGATACTCGGCCATGGCCGGACTCGTGGGCGGCGGCGGCCTGGGCGACCTGGCCATCAAGTACGGCTACAATCGCTTTGAACCCGACGTGATGGTGTTCTCGGTGATTATCCTGGTGCTCATGGTGCAGGCCATGCAATCGCTGGGGAATATTATTTACAACAGAATCAGCTAGGGAAGCGCCGCTTCCCAAGTGTTTTTAACAACCAACAACCGGAGTGTGTCATGAAAAGTTTTCTGCTGGTCTTATCTCTCTTTGTACTGTGCGCCGGCGGCGCTTCGCCCGCCCTGGCCGCCCAGGATCTTGTCGTCGGAGTCAACCCCTTCCCGCACAAGGACATCATGCTGGTGATCAAGACCGAAGTGGCCGAAGAGGGCTACAACCTGATCATCAAGGAATTTTCCGACTACGTGCTGCCCAACCTGGCTCTGGCCGAAGGCGAGCTATTCGCCAACTTTTTCCAGCATATTCCCTACCTGGAAAACATGAACCAGCAAAAAGAGCTGGACCTGGTCTGGATTGCCAAGGTGCATATCGAGCCCCTGGGCCTTTATTCCAAAAAGATCAAGAACATCGGCGAGCTAAAGTCCGGCGACCTCGTAGCACTGCCCAACGACCCCACCAACGGCGCCCGGGCGCTGCGCCTCCTGCAGGCGAACGGCCTGATCGAAGTTAAGGAAGGCGACCTCGTAACCGTGCGCGACATCACCGCCAACCCGCGCGGGCTGCGCTTCAGGGAAATTGAGGCCGCCCAACTGCCGCGCAGCCTCGACGACGTGACCGCGGCCGTGATTAACGCCAACTTCGCCGGCCAGGCGAATCTCAATCCGGCCAATGACGCTCTGGTGGTGGAAAAGGGCGACTCGCCCTACGCCAACGTGGTGGTGGTGCGGGCGCAGGACCAGGACAGCCCGGCCGCCAAGGCCCTGCAAAAAGCCGCCAACTCGCCGGCCGTGAAGGCCATGATTGAAAAAAGCCTGACGCCCAAAGGCATTCTTCCCGCCTTTTAGGCCAGGCGAAACGACAAAACGGCGCCGGCCGGTTGTGGCAACCGCCCGGCGCTGTTTTGTCGGGCAAAGTTATTTTACGGCAATCACCACATCCTGGAAGGAAGTGGTGTTTTCGCGGCTCTTCAGCCAGTTGCCCGGCAGGATTTTTTGAATGTTCAGCCCGCTTTGCACGAACAGGCCGGTGGCGTATTTGCTCTCGTAGGCCACGGCCTCCTCAATGCTGTCGCTGCCGCCGCTCACCACCAGGGGAAAGCCCCCCGCCTTGTACACCGGGAAGGAAAAACGGGTGGCGGATTCGTCGGAGCAGATGCGGGCCAGCTCTTCGCGCGCGAACAGGAAGAAAGTGGCCAGGCAGTAACCGCCGGGCTTGAGCACCCGCCCTATTTCCACAAGGTACCGGGCCACGTCCAGCCGCAGCATGTGCGTGAATACCGAGGTGAGCACCACCAAGTCCAGGCTGTTTTCCTCAAAGGGGAAAGTGTAGGCGCTGGCCTTGATTTTCCCTGTTGGATTGTATTCGGTATTGTAAATGTCGGCGTGGATGAAGCGGAAGTTCGGAAAGCGCGCGCCAATGGCCCGGTTGCACCACTCCACCGGCGCGGGCATGATGTCTATGCCGGTAAACTCGCCCCGGCTCGAGAGGATGTTCACGAACTGCCGCGACACCCGCCCGGCCGCCGAGCCCATTTCCAGAACTTTAAGATCGGGCCGTAGCGGCAGGCACTGCTCGAAAATTTTACGAAAATGTTTGCCTACGCTGATGTAGGAAGCAATGGACGAACTGCCGTCCATCACCACCTCCGGCGGCGGGATCAGTTCGTTTCTGAGGTCGATTTCCTGGTTCGGCATGATTAATTCTGCTTGGGTTCTTCTTCTTTGATTACCTGGAAGGCTTTACTGCCTTTGAAGGTGCCGGGCAGGGCCCAGAACTTGGAAACTCCGGCCACGGTCACGTTGAGCAGGTCTTCGGTGTCGGTGTCCAGCATGAGCACGTCGCCCACGCGCAGTTTGAGCAGTTGATTGCCGGTAATTTGGGTGTGCCCGAAGGTCACTTTGAACTCCACCGGCGATTCAAGAATACGCTCGGTCAGGCGCGAAACCCAGGCGTGGTCCACTTCCAGCCGTTCGGTCTGGAAGCTGGCGTGCAGCTTGGAGCGGATGGGCTCGACGGTGGCGTAGGGCAGGCAGATGATAAACGAGCCGATGGCCGTTTCCAGTTCCACTTCAAAGGTGATGACCACCACCACATCGCTGGGCGGTACGATGGTGGCGAACTGGGGGTTGATTTCCGAGCGTACCAGTTCGAGCGAGACCTCGTGCACCGGTTGCCAGGCTTCCTCCAGGTTGCCGAGCACGATTTGCACCACCCGCTCCACGATGGCTTGTTCGATGCGGGTGAACTCGCGCCCTTCGATTTTGGGCTGGCTGCCCTGGCCGCCGAAAAAATTTTCCACTAGGGCGAACACCAGACGGGCGTCCACGATCAGCAGGGCGGTGCCGCGCAGCGGCTCCATTTTGAAAATATTGATGCTGGTGGGCACCGGGAGCGAGCGCATAAAGTCGCCGAACTTGGCCATGTCTATGGAAATGGGGTTTAGCTCCACGCGCTTGCGCACGGCATTGGAGAGGGCGTTGGTGCAGAGGCGGGAAAAGCGGTCGTTGATGATTTCCAGCACCGGCATGCGGCCGCGGATGATGCGGTCCTGGTTGGAAAGGTCGAAGGCCACCACGCCGGAATCGTCAACTTCTTCTTTCTCCGCTTCAATTTCGCCGCCGGAAAGACCGCGCAGAAGAGCGTCAACTTCGTCCTGGGCCAGAATTTTGTTCATCTTGTCTCCAAAACCCCTGAATAAACTTATGCCGGTATTTTGGCAGTTCTAGCGTTTCTTCGTAAATTAAGCAATATTGATGCCAGATGGTTGGGGGCAGCGGGGCCGTCCGTTATTACGGCAGCTTATGGCGCAGTTGGCGGCACAGCCCCATGAGCAGGTCGAACTCGTGCCGGCGCAATTCCCTCCGCCGCAAAAAACGGCGTAGCGAGCGCATGTACCAGGGCGCCCTGTCCGCCGGGATGGCGTCCAGGCGCGCCAGTTCGGCCCGCAGGCTGTCCAGGAGCAGCCGCTCCTCGCCCAGCGTCACCGGGCGGCGGTTTTGCCGTTCAGGCATTTCTTCAGCGTTTCCCGCCCCGCTTTTGGAGCACTCGTAAAGCAGCAGCAGCACGGCCTGGGCCAGGTTGAGCGAAGAGAGGCCGAACGTGGGAATGTTCACCAGGTGGCTGCATTGCTCTATTTCGTCGTTTTCCAGGCCGGTATCTTCCGGCCCGAACACCAGAGCGGCGGCCAGGTTTTGCCGCCCGGCCGCGTAAAGCTCGCCCGCCGCTTCGGCCGGGGTCAGCACTCGGTTGCGCCAGCCTCCGTCGCCGCCGTGTCCGGCCGCAACGCCGGAGAGGCGGGCCGTGGTGCCAAGCGCCAGGTGGAGCGGGGCCAGGGCTTCGGCCAGGCTCGAGCAAATTGTGGCCGCCCGCAAAATTTCCAGCCCCTTGGGCGTGGCCGGGGCGGCGGCTTTTTCCAGGTACGGGCCGCCCCAGCGCAGCGGGCTTACCAGGGTAAGGGCGCGCGCCCCCATGTTGGCCATGGCCCGCGCCGCCATGCCGATGTTCTCGGGCAGGCGCGGCCGCACCAGAATTATGGCCGGGGCGGTGTTTGCCGCTTGTTCTGACATGCTTAATTTCTTTTTCGATTAAAGGTTGCCGTTTATAATTCGAGCCTAGTTTCCCTAGTTGCGCTGGATGGAAGCCCCGTGCAGCCAGGCTCCTTCTTCGTTCATGGAGTAGATGGGCTCGAAGCGCCCCTTGTACTGGGTGTGCGGGAAAATATTGTCGCGCGGGCGGGCGTTGTTGTCCAGGATGAACCAGCCGTCGCCCTTGCCGTCGGGCTGGTAAACCGCCAGCACGGCGTGCAGGATCACCTGGGCCCGTCCGTTGGCCTCGCGTGTGCGCACCACCACGATGCGCAGCCGCCGCGCCTCGAAACCGAGGTAGCGCAGGGCGTAATATTTGGCAATGGCGTAGTCTTCGCAGTCGCCTCCCCGGTGCTGCATGAACTCCCGGGGCGTGTCCCAGTATTCCGGCGTGGACCAGATGGCGTCGTCGTTTTTGGGTGGCCATTGGTTGAAGTAGCCGTTAACCATGTGCAGCACTTCAACTTCCGGCTTGTTTTTGGCCTGTTGCGTCAGGTTGCGCCAGGCGTTGGCGTCCACCCGGTTAAAATGCTCGCCCCGGGGGGTGAAGGAAGGGTTTTCTTTTTCAGCGGCCACCACCCGTTGCCACATGGGGTCGAACAGGTTGCGGAGGGGGTGGCTCAACGGCGCGGGCTGTTCCGGCTGGCCGAACAGGCCGCCGTTGCTCCGGGCGTAGGCCGGAGCAACGGCCAGGCCGGCGGCCGGTGCCGCCGCCTGGAGCCAGGACAGGGCCAAAGCCGGTAAAACAAACAGGATTAAAACGCAAAACTTGCGGGTCATATCTATCCAACCCGCCGCAGCGTTGGCGGCTGGCAAGGGACGTTGCCAGGGGAGAAGGAAGCTG
>JAISDX010000102.1 GCA_031264465.1 Deltaproteobacteria bacterium
CTGCGCGGCTTTTATGACAAGACCTTTCGCCCGCAGCGGGTCGCTTTCCTGGACAGGGACTTCACCAGCCTGAACGAATCCGAACTGGCCCTGGTCCGCAACACGGCCGCCCAGGAAAAACTGGCCGACGCCTTTATGACCTACGTCACCGAAGGCAAAGCCCCCTCGGCGGAACTGCGCCCGGTGTTCCAGCACTTCCGGGCCTGGCTGCAAAAACTGTATCAGGCTCTCTCCGGCCAGGTTGACATCAACGATGAAATACGCGGCGTCTTTGACCGTATGCTTGCTTCCGACCAGGACATCAGACTGGCCGAGCAGCTTCATCAGGCGCAAGCCGCCGAACAGGAAGCCCTGAACGCGGTGGCCGCGAAGATGCTCACCGAGCAGGAGCAGATAAAGTTGTTCAATGCCCGGCGGGAAGCGGCGGCAACCTCGCGCGAGGGGCGGATCAAGAAAATTCTGCAAGCTTATTACCGGGCGTGGACCAACCGTAACGAAATCAAAAAGCGGGCCGCCGAAGCCGTGAATGCTTTGCCGGTTTATATGGCCGAGGATCAGGCCATTGCCGAGGGCGGGCTCAGTTACGACGAAATCCGCGAATCCTACGGGTCCGACCTGGCCAACGCCCTCCTGAAAAAGCGGCCTGGCCTGCTGCGCAAGGCGGGAACGGTTCCGTTGCATGATCTGGCCATAGCGCACGGCTTTGCCAACGAGGAAGAATTGCTTGACGCCATTCGTGAAGCGCCGGGCAAACAAGCGGATATCAGGCGTCTGGCGGCCGGGGAAATCGCGCAACGCGAAGCGGCCATACGCGAGGAACTTGACCTGGACGAAGGGGCCAGCCCGGGCGACCCGGACTATTATTCCGAACAGCGCCTTGAAGCCCTGGAAAAAGAAGCTCTGGCCCTGTCCCGTTCCCTCTGTTTGTAATGGGGGGAAATTGGTAAATGCGGACATCAAAAACTGTACGCAAAAGTGTGGACAAAATTGATCAGTTTTGGCCATTACAAAAAAAGCCCCTTCAACCGCGATGTGTTGAAAGGGTTTAAAATTCCTGGTGGGCCATCGGTGACTCGAACACCGAACCAACTGATTAAGAGTCAGCTGCTCTACCTATTGAGCTAATAGCCCGACCGAGGTGTTTTACTATTCCCTTGCCCGGCTTTAGTCAAGAAAAAAATCGACCAAGGATCTGGATTTATGGGACGTTGCGGGCTATTCTTGGCCCATGTGCCGCACTTCTCCCTGCCCCGACAAATCGCTGTTCCTGCTCTGCCTGCTGAT
The DNA here is from genome assembly GCA_031264465.1 of Deltaproteobacteria bacterium. GTDB lineage: Bacteria > Desulfobacterota > Desulfovibrionia > Desulfovibrionales > Desulfovibrionaceae > WRHT01. The sequence goes on from JAISDX010000102.1 coordinate 1,285, forward strand.
TTTGCTCGGCCTCGCGCTTTCGTTGCCTGCCCGGGCGGCCGAAGCTGGCGCGCAACCCGGGCGGCTGCCAGCGGCCGTGCTGTCCGGGGCCGGGGCCGGCAAGGTCAGCCTGAGTTGGCGGCTATATTTCGCCCCAACCTCGGCCCTGCCTGAAAGCCTGCTGCTGAGCCCGGCCCAGTATGACCGGCTTAACGGGCAGCTTCTCCTGGCCCTGAGCATCGAGCCCGCGCCCGGGCACTACCTGTACGCGCCTTTTGCCATCTCCTGGGCCGGCAAAGCCGACAGCCTCGGCGCGGACGAAGACCTTGCCGACCTGATCAAGCCCCCCTCGGTATTACTGCTGGACGAACAAGGGCAGCCCCTGCCCAAGATCCGGGTGTTTTTCCCGCCGGGCGAGACCAAATACGACCCGCTGGCCGAAGCGGAACTGCCCGTATATGGCACCCCGCCGCTACTGCTGCTCCCCCTGCCCTGGCAGAGCCTGGAGCGGCGACTGGCCCTGGACGTGGAGGCGCTGGTCTGTTCGGCCTCTTCCTGCACCTCCTTTCGCGAGCGGCTCGAACTGGGCCTGAACCGCGATTCCTGGACTGTCGGCTTGCCCGAACCGGGCGCGGCCGACCTGGAACAGTATCGGGACTTCCCGTCCGACTCACCCGGTACAAACGACACAAGCGGCCTGCCGGGCACGGAAGCGGCGCGGGGCGACGACTTGCCGCCCGAATATTATTCGCTGATCTTCCACCCCTCCTTTCACCAGCAGGGGCTGGAAGTCGCCGGCCTGGGCCGGGCCGTTTTACTGGGGCTCCTGGCCGGCTTCATCCTCAATTTCATGCCCTGCGTGTTGCCGGTGGTCACCCTGAAACTGGGCGCGCTGGCTGGTTTGGGCGGACTGGGGAGCCTGGCGGAAAACAACGAGAGCGCCCGCCGCTCGCGCCGCCGCTTTCGTACCTACAGCCTGTTTTTCTCGCTCGGGGTGCTGGCCTGGTTTGCCGCCCTCTTTGCGGTCATCGGTCTGGCCGGGCTGATGTGGGGGCAGCTCTTCCAAAGCCAGTACCTGGTTCTCGGCCTGGCCATTCTGCTCTTTTTGCTGGCCTTGAGTCTGCTGGGAGTGTTCCGGCTGCCCCTGCTTACCGTTTCCCACGGCCAGCCGGGACAGGATGCCGCCAGGCACGGCCTGCCGCAGCAGGCTTTTGTCGGGGGGCTCTTGGCCACGCTGCTGGCCACCCCGTGCAGCGGTCCGCTTTTGGGCGGCGTGCTGGGCTGGGCTGTGGGGCAGCCGCTGTTTTTCCTAGGTCTGACCCTGCTCAGCGTCGGCCTGGGCATGGCCGCGCCCTTCATCCTGCTCAGCCTCTTCCCCGGCCTGGCCCGCTGGCTGCCCAAACCGGGCGCCTGGTCGCGCGTACTGGAAAAGCTCATGGCCTTCCTGCTCCTGGGCACGGTCATTTACCTGCTCTCCATGCTGCCGCGGGAAAAGCTGATTCCTACGCTCTGCGCCCTGCTGCTGTTCGCCCTGGGCGCCTGGCTGTGGGGAATCCGGAGCGGGAACCGCCGGCTTTTCGGCAATTTTGTTCTGACCGCCGGCGCTCTCGGTCTGGCCGCCCTGGCCTGCTGCCTGGCCTTCAGCCTGACGCCGGCGCGCGAAGCGCACTGGCGCAACTTCACGCCGGACGCCTTTGCCGCCGAACTGGGCGAAAAAAACATCCTGCTGGATTTTACCGCCGACTGGTGCATAAACTGCCGCGCCCTGGAGGCCACCACCCTGCGCGCCGCCAACCTGGCCCGCTGGCAGGCGAAGCACGACCTCGTCTACATCAAGGTGGATCTCACCCGTGACAACCAGAACGGGCGGGCCGGGGCCGAACTGCTCAAAGCCATGCACAGCGCCAGCATTCCCCTGCTGGCCATCTTCCCGGCCGGGCCGGGACACGCCAGGCCAACGGTGCTGCGCGACATGGTAAGCACGGAACAGGTTGAGACAGCCTTGGAAGCGGCCTTGAACTGAGGCAATTATCTGTTTATCGGATAGGGATAACCGTATTTCTGCCTGACGGCCCGGTAGACCGGGTCCGGCACCAGGCCGCGCACCTCGCCGCCGAGCTGGGCGGCGCTCTTGATGATGGTGGAACTGGTGAACAGCCACTGGTAGTCGGTCATCAGGAAAACGGTCTGAATGTGGCGTTTGAGCTTGCGGTTCATCAGGGCCATTTGCAGTTCGTACTCGAAGTCCGAAACGGCGCGCAGGCCGCGCAGAATCACCTTGCTGCCCTTGCGCTCCACGTAGTCCACCAGCAGGCCGGAAAACGGCTCCACGTGTATGCCAGGCTGGTCGGCGAACACTTCTTCGGCCATTTTTACCCGCTCTTCAATGGTAAAGAGCGGGTTTTTGGGCGTGTCGTTAGCCACGGCCACGACGATATTGCCGAAAATTTCCAGCCCCCGCCGGATCAGGCTGCAGTGCCCGTTGGTCAGCGGGTCGAAAGTGCCGGGGTAGATGATGGGCATTCTATGTTCCTGGTCCATAACACCACTCTGGTTTGTCCGTACTCGCGGTCGGCCAGGACGGCGAGCCCGGGGGTTTCTTTGGCCGGGTCGAACTTCAGCCCGCCTTCCACCTCGGCGTTGATGATGCCCTCGGGCGCAAGCCACCCCCGGCGTAAAATGGCCTTTACGGTCGGGGCCAGCAGGTTCCGCCGGTAGGGCGGGTCGATGAAAATGAGGTCAAAGGGGCGCGCCGCCGGCCGGTTCAGGGCCTTGCCGGCCTCTTCGTTCACAATATGGTAACGCTGCGGCGCAAGGCCGAGTTTTTCCGCATTTTCGCGAAGCAGGGCAGCGGCCTTGGGCAGGGATTCGATGAACAGCGCTTCGGCCGCGCCCCGGCTCAGGGCTTCAAAGCCCAAGCTGCCGCTGCCGGCAAAAACGTCCAGCACCCGGGTTTCCGGCCAGAGCAGGCCGCGCGCCTCCAGCATGGAGAACAGCGCGCCGCGCACCTTACCCATGGCCGGGCGGTACCCTGGCCCGGTGGTGGTTTTGAGCTGCCGCCCCCTGAACTCGCCTGAAATTATGCGCATGGTCCTTGTACCTTAATGCGCCAAAAGGCTCAGCAGCCGGGCGTTGACTTCCAGAAGCGAGTCGCGCAGTTCCGCTTGTTCTTCCCAGGGGAGCGCCCGGAAGGCGGCGAGCTGTGCGCGCAGTTCGGCCAGCTTGCCTTCGCTGTCGCCCAGCAGCACGTCCCAGTTGATTCCGGGGTGGGCGCGCGCCGCGTCCTGCTGCACCTGCGGCGCCTTGCCCGGCGTGAGCACCAGTTCCTCAAGATAGTCCGGCATCTGCACCTTGAGTTGGCAGCGCTCGCGCAAGAGGTCGGCCAGCGCCTGCTGTTTCTGCGGTTCGCCGTGCATCAGCATGACTTGCATTGACGGGTGCATGAAGCTCTTTACCCATTCCATGAGCTGACTCTGCCCGGCGTGGGCCGAGAAGCCGTTTATGGTGAAAATTTTGGCCTTGATGGCAACTTCGTCGCCGACCAGGGTGATGGTTTTGGCCCCGTCCACGATTTTGCGCCCCGGCGTGCCCATGCCCTGGTAACCAACGAACACCACGCAGGAGTTGGGGTCCCAGATATTATGGCGCAGGTGGTGGCGTACCCGCCCGGCGTTGCACATGCCGCTGGCGGAGATGATCACGGCCGAGCCTTCCAGGGTGTTGATGGCCCGCGATTCGTCGGCGGTAAGGGAAAAACGCACGTTTGGGAGCGTGATGCCGCTTTTCATCATGGCCCGGCTGTCGTCGTCCAGGTAGCCGGGGTGGTTGAGAAACACCTCGGTGGCCCGGATGGCCAGCGGGCTGTCCACGAAGATGGGCAAATCCTGCGGGAGCTTGCCTTCCTGGTTCAGTTGGAGCAGCGAGTAGAGAACTTCCTGGGTGCGTTCCACGGCAAAGGCCGGGATGATGATCTTGCCGCGGCGCCGGTAGCTGTACTCGATGGCTTCGGCCAGTTCCTGAAGGCTGCTTCCTTCGCTCTTGTGGTCACGGTCGCCATAAGTGGATTCCATGAACAGGTAGTCCGGCTTGATGCGCGGGTTGTCCGGGTCGTTCATCAACAGGGCGCCGGGGCGGCCGATGTCGCCGGAAAAGACCAGGCTGGTGCCGCCGGCCGCTTCCGTAACCTGCAATTCCAGGAAGGCCGCGCCCAGAATGTGCCCGGCGTCGCGGTAAGTGACCTTGACCCCGGCGGCCGGCGCAAAAGGCTGGTTCAGCTTGACCGGCTTGAGGAGCTTGGCCGCCGCTTCCGCGTCCGCCCTGGTGTACAGGGGCTCCACCAGTTGTTTGCTGCCTTTGCGCATCAGCTTGGTGTTTTCCCATTTCGCGTCCGTTTCCTGGATATGGGCGCTGTCCAGCAGCATGATCCTGAGCAGGTCCAGCGTGGGCTCGGTGCAGTAAACCGGACCCTTGAAGCCTTCGCGCCACATGCGCGGCAACAGGCCGGAATGGTCGATGTGGGCGTGGGTGATCAGGAAAAAATCCAGGCGCGGCTTCATATAAAGAGCAGTTTCCCAGTTACGCTTTTCCATATCCTTGTTGCCCTGGTGCATGCCGCAATCAATGCCGAAACGCCGGCCGTCGGCTTCAATCATGTAGCAGGAGCCGGTAACGGTACGGGCCGCACCCAGAAGAGTGACTTTCATCTGTACAACCTCCAATTGGCGAATGAGCCGGCGAAACTATGAGGAAACATTTTACAGCGGCGCATGATTCACAACCGTGAAGTATTCCGGCATGTCAAAAGCCATGTATAAAGGTTTGCGCCTGACTGCGCAAGGTCGCAACGCCAATTGCTTTGCAAAATAAGGCAAAAAGCGTACACTGCAAAAATTATTTATCTCCAAGGAGATTTCATATGGGTTTTGACGACGACCTGTACGAATTCATGGCGCGCCAGGACAGTTGGCGCACCTTCCGCATTCTCGCCGAGACGGTTATCGGTTTTGAAGAACTTGGCAAGATGCCGAAATGCGTATCCATTTTCGGCTCGGCCCGTTCCACCCCGGCAGACCCCATGTACGAAACCACCCGGGTTATCGCCCGCAAGCTGGGCGAAGCCGGCTTCGGCATTATCACCGGCGGCGGCCCCGGCCATATGGAGGCGGCCAACATGGGCGCCAAGGAGGCCGGCGTGCCTTCCATCGGGCTGCACATCAAGCTGCCGCACGAGCAGGCCATCAACGAATATGTAACCACGGCCTGCAACTTTCGCTACTTTGCCATCCGCAAGCTGATGTTCGTGAAATACGCCATGGCCTATGTGGTCATGCCCGGTGGCATGGGCACCATCGACGAGCTCAGCGAAGCTTTTGTCCTGGCCCAGACTCAGCGCATCAAGCACTTTCCCATCATCCTCTACGACAGCACGTTCTGGGCCCCGATGCTGGACTGGCTGAAAGACCAGATGATCGGGCGCGGCTACATTACCAACGACGAGCTGGAACTCTGCACGCTGCTGGATACGCCGGAACAGGTGGTTTCCTACATTCGCAAGGTTGTGCTGGTCTAAGTGAATGGACCGTATCGTGCCACCGCC
>JAISDX010000131.1 GCA_031264465.1 Deltaproteobacteria bacterium
CCAACGGGCGATTATTGCGCATAAGGCGAATAATTGTGTATAACATGGTTAATTTAATCGCCGATCCCTGCTTGTACGAACGCACGTATGGTTCAACGGGCATAATTTCCTCTCAGATATTCGGGGGAATTTTTTTGCGGTTGCTGAAAAAACTTCCATCTCCGGCAAAACGGAACTGTGGATGCGGGAGCGGCGGGAAACGCCGAAACGGCCCCGTCTCCCGCGATAGGAAAAAACAGGGCCGTTTCAGAAAATGGCAAGGCCGCGCCGCTCTTGGCTGAACGCGGATTATGGGACACTGTGTGTGTGTTTAGCAAAGATCAACCCAAGATCGGAGATTTTAGCCAACTCGGCGTTCTTTTTCCAAGAACGGAAATTTTTCTTTGCTTGTACTGTCATGCCGCCCGCTTGAAACAGATGGTTTAAATCCTTAAAAACCGTACGACAAGCTACATAAGTTGTTTAATTACCCGATTGAAAAGCAAAAAGCAAGAATCTTATGGAGAATGTACAGGGCAGACGCATCTCAAGTCTCAGGGCCTGTAGGAGGAAGTCTTCACTGAGTGCGATCTTGAAGCGCTTGCCTTGCCGGGTCTGCGGAGGACTTCCTCCTCCCAGTTCGTGCGCCCTGCCGGGCGCGCCATAAAAAAGGCGGGACATTGCCCCGCCTTTTTTATTGGTTCAAGCTTTCTTCAGCCGGCTATTCCGCGGCGGGCTTGACGAAAAAGCCGATTACCGCGCCGAGCGCGGCCGGCAGAATCCAGCCGAAACCGTGCTCTTGCAGCGGCAGCACTTCAATAATGCCGGCCGCTTCCACGCCCTGGCTCTTCATGACTTCCAGAACGGAGAAGATCAGGGCGAAGCCCACGGAAATCTTGAAGATGTTGGCGTTTTTGATGGAAGAGTCGAACAGCGACAAAACCACCATCACCAGAACGGCCGGGTAGAGAATCAGAATGACCGGCACGGCGATGGCCAGGATGTTGCTGAGGCCGATGTTGGCGATAATGGCGTAAGCGAAGGCCAGCATGGTCACCAGCACGTTGTACTTGAGGCGTCCGTTGGAGAGGCGCACCAGGAAGGTGGCCGGCGCGCCCATCAGGGCCATGCCGGTGGTCAGGCAGGCCAGGGTGACGATAATGCCGAGCACAATGGCCCCGCTCTGGCCGATCAGGGCCTGAAAGAGCGTGACCACCAGGCTGCCGTGTTCGACGTTGGCCCCGTAGGTCATGGAAGCGGTGGCCCCGAGGTAGCAAAGGCCGCCGTAAACAATGAACATGAGCACGCCCACGACCAGGGAAGAAGCGACCACGGCCTTGAACTTGGATTCCGGCGTGGCGTAGCCCTTGTTGGCCAGATCCTGCGAAATGACGAAGGCGAAAGCCAGGGCGGCCACGGCGTCCAGGGTCTGGTAGCCGGACATCAGGCCCATGTACCAGACGTTGTCTATTTGGGCGGCGGGGCTGACTTCGCCGATGGGGTTAACGATGCCGATGACGATCATTATAATCAAACCGCCCACCAGGGTGGGGGTCAGATATTTGCCGATGTAGTCGACCATTTTGCTTTCTTTGACCGTCAGCAGCCAGGCGATGAAAAAGTAAAGGCCGGAATAAACGGCCAGGTTGGCGCTTTCGCCCATAATGGGCTTCAGGCCGAGCTCGAAGCTTACCGTGGCCGTGCGCGGCCCGGCAATAAAACCGATGCTGAACATTACGCCGAGCATCAGGAAGCGGGAGGGCCAGTAGCCCAGGCGGGCCATCAGGCCCTCAAAGCGGTCAATGGTGTTGGAGCGGAGCAGGGCCAGAATGGCCAGCAGGGCCAGGCCGATATCCGCGAAAAAGTAAGCGATAAAGCCCAGGAACCAACTGCCGCCGGACACGACGCCGATGTATGGGGGAAAGATGATGTTGCCCGCGCCGAAAAACATGGCGAACAGGGCGAAGCCCACAATGAGCGATGTCTGCAAAAGGCTTTTGGTGGGTTGAGAGTTCAATGGATTAACCTCGGTTAGATTGTTGCTGTTTCATACAATTAATCTCCAGCCGCAAACAAATGATTATTACCTCATAAAAATTTATAATGCAACGTGGTTTTGCTTTTCCGCGCGTAATTCCCACAGCGCATCAGCGCCATGGTTAATGGAAAATGCGCAAAAAACCGCCCGCGCCTGGTTTTGGCGCGGGCGGGCGAAACAAGCTCAATTCGTCTTACAGCGCGGCCAGGAACTGCTCCAGCGAGGCGTTGAAGCGCTCCGGGTATTCCCAGAACAGCAGGTGCCCGCCGAAAACCTCCACCTGGGTTTTTGGAAAGCGCTTTTTCAGGTAAGGCACGGCCACGCCGGACCAGTGTTCGGCCACGTAGGTTTTGCTGGGCACGGCTTCGGAAAGGCGCGTGAAATCCGGGCGGCAGTCCTGCATGATCAGGTCGCCGTATAGGGCGGCGGTAATGTTGCAGGGCGTGCGGGCGGAAAGGTCCACCAGAAAGAATTTTTCCTCGTCGCCGAGTTCGCGCTGCACCATCAGATCGGCCGCGTAGGAGCCGAAAAACTCGCGCTGCGACTTTTGGCTGGTCAGGACTTCGGTCAGGGCGGCGGCCAGGTCGGTTGCCGAACCCTCCACCCAATCGGCGGGGTTGTCGGAGATGGGCTTGGGCGGCATGTCGATGAGCGCCGCCCCCTTGAGGTTTGAAGTGCCGAACTGGCGCACGTAGGTCCAGATATCGATGCAGCCGGCCGACCAGCCCAGCAGCACCACGTCTTTCAGCCCCAAGGCCCGAATCACGGCCTCAACGTCGCGTCCGTGCGTCAGGTAGTTGTTGCCGAACGCCGTCTTGGTGGAGCGCCCGTGGCTGCGCGGGTCCATGGCGATGACCCGGTGGCTTTTGGAAAAATATTCCAGCTGGGCGGCGAATATCTCGCAACTGTAGGTAATGCCGGGCAGCAGCAGGAGCGGCGCGCCCGAGCCGGCCTCTTCCAGGTAAATCTCGGTGTGGGGTTCTATTTCCAGGTACATGGATTTTTTGCGTGTTGCCATGTTTGCCGCCTTTTGGGTTAGAGGTGGGTATTGGAAACATCAGGGCAAGGTTAAGTTACAGCGGGCAAAAAATCCACTCTCTTTTTGGCGGCGGGCAAAAAAGGAGGCGAAGCTTGCGCTCCGCCTCCGGTTCAGCTTTTAAGAGACGTGGGGATTAATCCGCAAAGTCTCGCGGCAGTTGCTCGCCGGTGGGCTTGAGGAACGCCCCGAGCACACAGCCGAGGACGGCCGGAATCAGCCAGCCGAAGCCGTGCTCCGACAGCGGCAGGACGTTGATGATGTCGGCAAAGCCCACGCCGTGCATTCTCATGACGTCAAGGATGGCGTAGATGAGCGCGAAGCCGGTGCCGATCTTGTAGATGTTGTCGTTCTTGATGCGCTTGGCGAAAAGGCCGAGCACGGACATGAGCAGGAACGGCGGGAACATGATCAGGATGACCGGTACGGCGATGGCAAGAATGTTGCTGAGGCCGATGTTGGAGATAACGGCGTAGGAGAAGCACACCAGGGTGACGACCACGTTGTACTTCACCCGGCCGTTGCTCAGGCGCACGAAGTAGGTGGCCGGAGCGCCCGCCAGGGCCGAACCCGTGGACAGACAGGCGAGCAGAACCACGATGCCCAGGAACACGGAACCGCCGAGGCCGAGGATGGTCTGGAAGATGGAGACGACCAGGTAGCCGTGCTGCACGTCAACGCCGTACACGCTGGCGGCGTTGGCGCCCACGTAGCAGAGGCCGCCGTACACGATGCACATCAGCAAGGCCATCAGGAGCGAAGCCTGAACAACGGCCTTAACCTTGGATTCAACAGTGGTGTAGCCCTTGTTGGTAAGGTCTTTGGCGATGATGTAACCGAACACGACCGAGGTACAGGCGTCCAGGGTCTGGTAGCCGGACATCAGGCCCATGAACCAGACGTTGTCGATACGGGCGGGAATCATTTCGCCCATCGGGTTGGCGGCGCCGATGATGATCATGACCACCAGGCCGATAACCAGAACCGGAGTCAGGATTTTGCCGATCATGTCGACCATTTTGCTTTCGCGCACGCAGAAGCACCAGGCCGCGAAGAAATACAGGCCGGAGTAAATGGCCATGCCGACGGCGCTGTCGCCGGTAATCGGGGCCACGCCCAGTTCGTAGCTGACGGTACAGGTACGCGGGCCGGCAATGTAGCCCACGGAAAGGATCACGCCGCCGCACAGGATGCGGGAGGTGAAGAAGCCAAGGCGATAGAAAATGCTCTCGAAACGGTCGATAGTTCTGGAAGTGAGCAACGCGCAGAAGGCCATTACCGCCAAACCAATGTCTGCGAAGAAGTAGGCGACAAAGCCAAGGAACCAGCTTTCACCGGCGATAACGCCGATGTATGGGGGGAAGATGATGTTACCCGCTCCGAAGAGCATGGCGAACAAGGCAAAACCTACGACTATCGTGGTTTCCATCACGCCTGGTTGCTTTTTGTTCATGAAACCCTCGCTTGTGTTAAAGTGTTCTCAGATCCTCCACGGCGGCCCCAAAGCCGCCGTTTGGACATGATTGAACAGCCACCGGAAAGAGTGTCTGCAGCACTCCTTCCGGTTTCTTCCTACAATGCATCGTGTACCTATATACATGCCACGGACTTAAATCAAGCGGATTATGGATCGCTTTGCGTCATTCGCCGGTTTTGCGTCACAAAAAACGCGCCGGCTAACGTTTTGCGGGCGGCGGCTCGCCCGCCCGCCCCCGCCTGGCCAGGTAGCCCGCCGCGCAGCCCAGAGCCGCCGGAAGCGCCCAGCCGAAGCCCAGCTCCTGCAGGGGCAAGGCCGTAATGAAAGAGACGGCTTCCACACCCTGGCGGCGAAGAACCTCAAGAATGGAGTAGGCCAGGGTAAAACCCACCCCGAATCTGTAAATATTGACGTTCCTGATGCGCCGGTCGAACAGGGAAATGACCGCCATCAGAAAAAAAGCCGGAAAGAGCATCAAAATTACCGGCACGGCGATAGCCAGGATATTGGCCAGCCCGGTGCAGGAAATCAGCCCGAAAGACAGGGCGATCAGCGTGGCCAGCAGGCCGTACTCAAGCCGGCCGCCGCTAAGGCGCGCCAGAAAAGTGGCGGCGGCCCCCACCAGGGCGGCGCTGGTGGAAACGCAGGCCAGAAACACCACGAAGCTCAAAAGGACGCGCCCTTCCAGCCCGAGGGCGTTCTGGAAAATGGAGAGCACCAGAGCGCCGTGCCGAATGCCGACGCCGTACTGCGCGGAGGCGGCGGCTCCAATGTAGCACAGGCCGCAGTAGACAACGAGCATGAGAAACCCCATAACCCAGACGGCATAGGTAATGACCTTGATTTTCGACTCCAGGCTCCGGTAGCCCCGGCCGGCCAGATCCTGGGCGATGATAAAGCCGAACACGACGGCGCAGGCCGCGTCCATGGTCTGGTAGCCGGACATCAGCCCCATGACCCAGATGTTGTCGGCGCGGGCCGGCAGCATTTCATAACCCAGCGGATTCACCATGCCGACAATGATGAGCGTGAGCAGGCTGAGCACCAGCACCGGCGTGATCCGCCGGCCGATAAGCTCAATCATCTTGTCCTCGCGGATGCAGCAGGCCCAGCCCAGCAGGGAGTAAACGGACGTATAGGCCAGCCGCACCCAGGGCTCGTCGCCGAAAAAGGGCGCCAGGGTGAGGTCGTAGCTGACCGTGCAGGTGCGCGGCCCGGCAATGTAGGCGACGCTCAAAATAATGCCGCCGGTCAGAAGTCGGGAAGGGTAATAGCCCAGGCGGTAAAAAATATTCTCCAGGCGGTCAACGCTACGGGAAGTCAGGAGCGCCGCCCAGGCCATGATGGCCAGCCCGATGTCGGCGAAAAAATAGGCGATAAGGCCCAGCACCCAGTCCTGGCCGGCCACCAGGCCGATGTAGGGCGGGAAAATGATGTTGCCGGCGCCGAACAGCATGGCGAACAGGGCGAACCCGGTAACGATGGATGTGGAAACCAGGTTGGGCCGTTCGTCCGTCCCGCCCCTGGTTCTGCCAAACGGCGCGCCAGGCCTGCCGGCTCCCGCCCGGGCCGGAGCTGTTTGATCTGAAAAAACAGAGCGCATTGCCAAAAACCGGTTGTTACAGTTCGCAGAACCGGTTGTTCCGGTCAATAAACCCGGTGTTGACCGCGCAGCCGAAAAACTCCGCCAGCTTTCGGGCCAGTTCGTCCCGGGCGGCCAGAATGCCGGCTTCGTTGGCGTTTTTAAAGCCGTCCAGCGGGAAAAAGATGTCCGAAGTCGAACTCGCGATCTTGCCGTGCTCGCTCTGGCGCCAAATCCAGCGGCGGGTGCGCACGGTATGGCCGGAAACGTACACAAACTCGCCGGCCTCGGGCTTTTCGGCCCCGGTTTCGCCAAAGGGCACGAAGGTATCGGCGGCCACGGCCGGGCGCACTTCCATGTCGCCCTCGAAAGAAGCGAGATCGTGCGCGCCCAGCGGCACCAGGTGCTTGAGCGAAACCGCGTTGCCCAGGTCCACGGCCGCGTTGATGTGCGGCAGGCCCTTTTTCTTGGCTACCCGGCTGAGCAAAGCCTCGATGGAGCACATGAACTTGTTGGGGTTCACGCCCAGGGTCTGCATGGCCTCGCGGTAGGGCAGGATTTCGGCGGCTTCCTTGATCTTTTTCCCGGCGTAGTAGTCTTCCACCCGGCCCACCTGGACGGCCAGCAGGTCGCGGATTTCCGGGCGGTCCACGGTGTTGTCCATATTGCGGGCCACCACCACCCCAAAACACGCTTCCGGTAGCTTGTCGAACAATTCCGCGGCAACTGTGAATTTCATAGCCCTGTTCCTTATATTTTTTACTGCTGTTTCAGAGATAACCAGCGCTTTCTTATAGGAATAAGGCCGAAGCGTAAACAAAAAGCTGCCGGGGCGGATTTATCCTTGCCAGCGCCGGCCGTTAGTGTGAAGCTCAAGCAATGGAAATTTTCGACCTGACGCGCTACTGGCTGTTTTGGCTCGTCATCGCCCTGCCCGGCCTGGGCGGGGCCGTGCACGCCCTTTTGAACAAGCGCGAGCCCGCCTCCATGGCCATCTGGGTGGTGCTCTGCCTTGTTTTGCCGGTGCTGGGCGTGCTGCTCTACGCTTTTCTCGGGGTCAACCGCATCCACCGGCGGGCCTCCAAGCTGATGCTGCGCAGCCAGCGCGGCCAGGGGCCCGGCACCATTTCCGCCCCGGCCAGTTCGGGCGGTTCGGCCAGTTCTGGCGGCCCGGGCGGCTCCGCCGACCGCCTGTACCACAACGATGACGGCGAAGATAAAATCCACTACCCGCAAACCGGCCCGGCGCTGCCGCCCGCCCCGGCCGGCCGCCGGCCCCTGGTGCTGGACGGCCCGCACCGCCCCCCGCCCCTGCCCATGGAAGTGCCGGCCGCCCTGCTCCCTTCCAAAATCCGCACCATGGCCCGCATCGGCTACTCGGTCATGGGCATGCCGCTTTTGGGCGGCAACCGGGTAAAAGCGCTCTACAACGGCAACCAGGCCTACCCGGACATGCTGGAGGCCATCAACCAGGCCAGGGAACGCATTTATCTGGGCACCTACATTTTCGATAACGACGTTATCGGCAAAACTTTCGTCCTGGCCCTGGCCAGGGCCAAAATGCGCGGCGTGGAAGTGAAGGTGCACCTGGACGGCATCGGCACGCTCCTGACCTTCCCGCGCATCGACAAGCTCCTCAAAGCCCAGGGGGTGGACGTGGCCCGCTTCATCCCGCCCCGGCTGCTGCCGCCCCAGTTCAGCATCAACATGCGCAACCACCGTAAATTGCTCCTGGTGGACGGCAAGGTCGGCTTTACCGGCGGCATGAACATCAGTTCCTCGCACATTACGGACCAGCCCGTCCCCAGGCGCCTGCGGGAGCGCCTGGGGCAGGCCGGCAGCAATCTTTCCCGCCTGAGCCTGAACCTCCTCAAGTTCTCGTCGGACAACTCCATGCAGGATATCCATTTCCGCATCGAAGGGCCCATTCTGGAAGACTTTCAACTGATCTTCGCCCGCGAATGGCAGTTCAGCACCGGCGAACTTCTCGAGCCGCCGCCGGTAAGCCCGGAGCCGAAAGGCCCGTCGCTCTGCCGCACCATCCTGGACGGCCCGGACGACTTTCTGGAGCGCTTTCACTCCACCATCCTGGGGGCCATTTCCGCCGCCAGACATACCGTGCGCATCATGACGCCCTACTTCCTGCCGCCGCGCCAGTTGATCACCGCCCTGCAAAGCGCGGCCATGCGCGGCGTGCAAGTGGAAATAATCCTGCCGGCCGTGGCGGACCATCCTTTCGTCTCCTGGGCCACCAACAACGTGCTTTGGGACTTCATCGACCGCGGCGTGCACATCCACTACCAGCCCGGCCCCTTCAATCACTCCAAGCTGTTGCTCATAGACGGCTACTACGCCCACGTCGGCTCGGCCAACCTGGACCCGCGCAGCCTGCGCCTGCACTTCGAACTGACCACGGAAATTTTCGACAGCCGCGTCTGCGGCGAACTGGAGCGCCACTTTGACGCCATCAAGGCCAGGTCGCGCGAATACACCCGCGCGGACCTGGAGGCCCGCTCCCTGCCCGGCCGCCTGCGCGACGCCTTTTTCTGGCTGTTCAGCCCGTATATGTGACGGCTGGCCGGGGGCGCGAATTTACGCCCCCGGCCCGGATTCTGGGAGTGGATAAAAACTTCGGGAGTCCCCGTGCGGGATACCGCATGACGGGGCAAATCCCGCTCCATACTGTCTGTTTATCGCCGTTCTGAAAGTATTTTGTCGAGTTTCAGGAAGCCGACGCCGCTGACAATCGCCGGCACGGCGCCGACCCAGGCCGCCAGGCCGATGTCGCCGAACATCATGCCGCCCAAAATAATCCCTATGCCGCCGAGTGCGATAAGAACGATGCCGAAAATCTTCATAGTGAACCTCCTTTGTT
>JAISDX010000143.1 GCA_031264465.1 Deltaproteobacteria bacterium
TGAACCTGCTCCGGCGTATACCGGGTAAATCAAGCCTGAAAGGCAAGCGCTTCAAAATCGCACTCAGTGAAGACTTCCTCCTACAGGCACTGAGAATTTTTTAGATGCGTCTGCCCTGGCTTGTCGGGGCTTTTCTCTTGACGCTGCACCGGCAAAAGCATAAAAAGCTCTACACAAAAACTTGGTTCATGGAGAAGTAAATGGCTGAGGAAAACACCCCGGAACAGGAAGGCATTCAGGAACTGGAAAACGCCAGCTTTGCCGATATGCTGGCGGCGCACGAGGAAGAACAGGCGGTCAGCCGTCTGGAAGTCGGTCAGAAAGTCAGGGGCACGGTCGTGGCCATCACCGGCGATGCCGTGTTCGTGAGCGCCGGCAGCAAGGTTGACGGACTGGTTGAAAAATCCGAACTGGAGCAGGACGGCGTAACCTCGGTCGCGGTTGGCGACGTGCTGGACCTTTACGTGGTGCACGTGTCGCCGCACGAAGTCCGCCTTTCCAAAGTCGTACGCGGGGCCGGCAGCCTCA
The DNA here is from genome assembly GCA_031264465.1 of Deltaproteobacteria bacterium. GTDB lineage: Bacteria > Desulfobacterota > Desulfovibrionia > Desulfovibrionales > Desulfovibrionaceae > WRHT01. The sequence goes on from JAISDX010000143.1 coordinate 529, forward strand.
TCGTCCTGGAGGAAGCCAAAGCCGCTTCCCTGCCGGTGGAAGGCAAGGTCACGGCTGTGGTCAAGGGCGGTTTTTCCGTTGACATCATGCGCCGCCGCGCTTTCTGCCCCATGAGCCAGTTTGATGTCCGCCCGGTGGACAACCCGGAAAGCATCCCGGGCAAGATCTACAATTTTGTGATCACCCGCCTGGAGCAGAACGGCCGCAACATCATTCTTTCCCGCCGCGTGCTCCTGGAGGCCGAGCAGGCCGAAAGCCGCGACGCTTTCCTGGCCGGCGTCAATGTCGGCGACGTACTGGAAGGCGCCGTGCAGCGCCTCACGCCCTTCGGGGCTTTTGTGGAAGTAGCGCCCGGCCTGGAAGGTATGGTGCACGTCTCCGAGCTTTCCTGGTCCCGCGCCGTGCAGCCGGACGAAGTGTTGAGCCTGGGCGACAAGGTGCGCGTGAAGTACCTGGGTTCCGAAACCGACAAAAAGGGCGGCCTGCGCATTTCCCTCTCCATCCGCCAGATTACCGAAGACCCGTGGGCCAGCGTGGCCGAGCGGGTGCACGCCGGCGAAACTTTCAGCGGCAAAGTGCTGCGCCTCAGCCCTTTTGGCGCCTTCATCGAAATTCTGCCCGGCATTGAAGGCTTGGCCCACCTGTCCGAACTTTCCTGGGAAAAGCGGGTGAACAAGGCTGAGGAAGTCTTGAGTGTCGGCGAAACCGTCAACGTGAAAGTGAAGGAAGTGGTCCCGGAAAAACGCCGTGTTTCCCTGAGCGTGCGTGACGCCGCCGGCAACCCCTGGGACGAGGTGCCCGAAGGCTTCCCCCTGGACAGCGAGCACGTCGGCCGCCTGGAAAAGCGCGCCCAGTTCGGGTTGTTCGTCAACCTGGCCCCCGGCGTGACCGGCCTGATGCCCAATTCGCTCTTCAACAATACCAAGGGCAAGAACAAGTTCCTCAAGCTCGCCCCGGGCGATGAAATCCTGGTGCGCATCAGCGAGATGGACCTGGCCGCCCGCAAGCTGACCCTGGCCCCGGCCGGTGAAGACGCCGAGGAAGTGGGCGGTGGTTCTGTCATGCGCTCCGAGCGCGAGGCCGGCGACGGACGTCCGGCGCGCGACAGCCGTGACGGGCGCGACGGCAAGCCGCGTGGCCCGCGCCGTGACAAGCGCGAGGACGGCGAATGGAAGAAGCATGCGCAGAGTTCTTCTTCCGGCAACGGCGGGTTCGGCAGCTTGGGCGCGGCCCTGGCTGAGGCCATGAAGAATAAGAAATAGTTTTTTAAAGGAAACGCAGGTTAATGAGGATTAATCTGCGTTTCCCCAATTATCTCTTCTTTCGCCATTTCCAGGGCGGAACCGGGTTACTCCCGGCCCAGAGCCCAAGCTTTTTCTGCCGAGCGGCCCTCTCCAAGCGCTGCCAGCCAGGGCACCAAACTTCCTTGCAGTACTGCGGGTACACCCAGGCCTGCCCATTACGAATCAGCTCCTCGTTCAAGGTACGCCCATCGGGCAGTTGCACCAGGGCCACGGCACGGCCGTATTGGTCGCGGTACATCGGAGTCACGGTCACGCTTTTCAGAAAAATCAAATCCGAACTGAAGGCCCTGGCTTCGCGCCCGCCGGGCTGGTTCAACTCCGGGCAGTCAATGCCGTAAAGGCGGATTTTCTCAAATTCCCGCTGTTCGGAAAACATCAGAAAGCTGTCGCCATCGTCCAGTTTGAGCACTTTGCCCCGGCCCAAGGTGAAAAAACCCAGGGCCAGGCAGAGCAGCAGAAACAAAAAAAGCACTCCGCCGGGCGCGCGTAACGAGCCTCGGCCGGGGGCGCGCCGGCCGTAAGGCGAGAAGGCGGGGCGGCGCTGGCGGGAGGTTCGGGCGTTCATGCCTCGTCAGTACAGCGGTTTTTCCATCGCGGCAAGAGCCTCGGCCTCGGCCGGAGTTTTGCCCTGGAGCCGGCCGTAAAGTCCGCACAGGAAATGGATGTGGCCGAACACGTTCGGTACCGGTACTTTCGGGGCTGGTTCGGCGGCCGGAGCCGTTGCTTCCGGTAGCGTAGCCCGGGCCGGCGCGTCCGACCAGAAGCTCTTGTCCAGCCAGCCTTCGGTGTTCAGCATTTTCCATTCCCAGTTGCCCTGGGGGATGGAGGGCGTGTTCATGCGGCTTTCCGCGCCCAGGCGCAAGATGTCCTGCATGGGCAAAATGGCCAGGAAAGCCCGGCTTTCCAGAGCCAGGCGCATCAGCACCTCGTTCGCGTAATCCGGGTCCAGATCCTGTCCCCGGTAGGTGATGAAATTGCCTTTTTCCTGCTCCGGCGCTTCGGCAAACCACTGCTTGCTGGGCGGGTTGTCGTGGCTGCCGGTGTAAACCACGCTGTTTTCCGGGTGGCGGTAGGGGATGTCCGGGCTGTCGTACAGGTTGCCGCCAAAGGCGAATTGCAGCACCTTCATGCCGGGCAGGGAAAACCTTTCCTTCAGGGCGCATACGTCCGGGGTGATTACGCCCAGGTCTTCCGCGATAATCGGCAATTCGCCGAAATGCTCCAGCAGGGCGGCGAACAGCTCGCGCCCGGGCGCTTTAACCCATTTGCCGTTAATGGCGGTTTTTTCTTCCTGCGGGATTTCCCAGTAGGCGCAAAAACCGCGAAAATGATCCATGCGCACCACGTCGGCCAATTCCAGGTTACGCCGCATGCGCTTGATCCACCAGGCGAAGTTCTCGGCCCGCATCTTTTCCCAGTCGTACACCGGGTTGCCCCAACGCTGGCCGGTCGCGCTGAAGTAATCGGGCGGCACCCCGGCCACGGCCAGCGGGCGTCCGCGCTCGTCCAGCTTGAACAGATCCGGCCTGGCCCAGACGTCGGCGCTATCGTGGGTGACGTAAATCGGTAAATCGCCGACCAGCTTCAGGCCCAGGCGTCGGCAACGCTCGCGCAACCGCTTCCATTGCGTGTCGAACAGGTATTGGACGAATTGCTGTTTGAGCACGGCTTCCGCATGCGCCCAGCGCCAGGCGGCCAGCGCCTCGGGCTGCCGGTTTTTCAGGCCGGCCGGCCAGGCCGTCCAGGCCGCGCCCCGCTGCTCCAGCTTGATGGCCGCGAACAGAGCCCAGTCTTCAAGCCAGCCGGCGTTTTCCGTCACAAAGTCTGTAAAGCCGGCCTGGTGTTCCAGACTGGGGCGCTGCCGCTGGAAGGCCAGCTCCAGCAAAAAGTCGCGCCTGACCTGCACTTCGGGGTAGTTTACCCGGGCGGCGCTTTCCGGCGGGATGCGGGTGAGCGAATCTTCCACTTCCAGCCAGGTGATCAGGCCGTCGGCCAGCATGGCGTCCGGGCTGATAAAAAGCGGGTTGCCGGCAAAAGCCGACGGGCTGGAGTAAGGAGAGCTGCCGATAAAAGCCGAGGTCGGCGTCAGGGGAAGGAATTGCCAATATTCCAGGCCGGCGGCGGCCAGGGTTTCGGCAAAGGCGTGGGCGTTCGGCCCTAGGTCGCCGATGCCGTGGCGGCAAGAGGGGAGCGACGAGATATGTAATAACACCCCGGCCCGCCTGCTTCTGTCTGAAAACCGGCTCTCAAAAAACATCTTGATCTCCTTAACCTCTGGTGTTAAGCCGTCAGATTACATCAATTTTGATAAATGGGTTTATTTTGCTTAGCCACGTACATTATATAAGGCTTTTTAGGCAATAAAGCAAAGATGCAATCAAGGCAATTTATGGTTTCATAAATATCCGGCGGCGGGCCGGCCGGCCCCTGATCCTCCAGAACTTCGCCGCCGGGGACGATATTTGCGTTATTTTTTACCAACAACCTTATAACTGACGGATTTTCCCATGAAAGACGAACAGCGAGCCGCTTACAGGGTCCCGGACGACAAATGTGTGGTTATTATCGGCATGGCCGGCGCCGGTAAGACTACCATGGGTCGCGAACTCGCGAAAATGTTGGACTGGCTGTTCATGGATACGGACAGCCTGATCGAGTCCGCCTACGGCACCAGGCTGCAAAACGTCACCGACGGCATGACCAAGGACGAGTTCCTGGACATGGAAGCGGCTTCCATCAGGAAAATCCGCGCCCAGCGCTGCATTATCGCCACCGGCGGGAGCGTTGTCTACCGCGAGGAGGCCATGAACCACCTGCGCGGCCTGGGGCCGATCCTCTATACCGACGTGGCTCTGCCCGTCATCCTGGAACGCATTGCCCGCAAGCCCGACCGGGGGCTGGCCATCGGCCCGGGCCAGACCATCGAAGATCTGTTCAACGAACGCAAGGCCCTGTACGAAAAATTCGCCACCGTCAAAATTTACGGCGGCGAAGAGCATTGCCTGGTTTACGCCAGGAAGGCCATGGAGATTCTGGAGAATTATTTTTCCCGAGGCTAAAGCCTTCGGCGCTCCGCAAAAAACGCCTGGAGCAGGGCGGAACACTCCGCCTCCAGAATGCCGCCCATATGCCAGGGGCGGTGGTTATGGAAGCTTAAGTCAAAAGCTTCCAGCCGGCTGTCCAGAGTTCCGGCCTTGTCGTCCGGCGCGCCGTACACCACGCCGTCCAGCCGGGCCTGCACAATGGCCCCGGCGCACATCAGGCAGGGTTCCAGCGTGACCACCAGGCAGCAGCCGTTCAGGCGGTAGTTGTCAATATGGACGGCCGCCTGGCGCAGGGCGACAATTTCCGCGTGCGCCACGGGGTCGTTGCTCCCGACGGGCGAGTTGCGGCCCCGGCCGATGATCCGCCCGGCCGCGTCCAGCACCAGCGCCCCCACCGGCACTTCGCCCTGTTCCTTTGCTTCCAGCGCCTGACGCAGGGCTTCGGCCATCAGCCGTTCCCAGCCGGCCAGGGCGGCTTTAAGGCCGGACCCATCCAGGCCGGGCGGCGGTG
>JAISDX010000161.1 GCA_031264465.1 Deltaproteobacteria bacterium
TTATCAACTTGGACTGGCGCATATTGCCGGCCGCGAATTAAAGGAGATTGACATGGAAGAGCGTAAAGGCGTTGTGACTTTCGGCGGTAACCCCCTCACCTTGCTTGGCCCCGCCCTTAAAGCTGGCGACAAGGCTCCCGATTTCACTCTGCAGGCCAATGACCTTTCCCCGAAAAAGCTTTCCGACTACAGCGGCAAGGTCTTGGTTATCTCCGTGGTGCCCTCGCTCGATACCGGCGTCTGCGACGCTCAGACCAGGCGCTTCAACCAGGAAGCCGTGGCCCTCGGCGACCAGGTGAAAGTGCTCACCGTTTCCTGCGACCTGCCTTTCGCTCAGGCCCGCTGGTGCGGCGCGGCCGGCATCGCCAACCTGGAAACGTTGTCCGACCACCTGAACCTGAATTTCGGCCTGGGTTACGGCGTTGCCATCAAGGAACTGCGTCTCCTGGCCCGCGCCGTGTTCGTGGTGGCCGCCGACGGCAAAATCGCCTACATAGAAATCGTGCCTGAAGCCACGCACGAAGTTAACTTCAAGGCCGCTCTCGAAGCCGCCAAGAAAGTCGCTTAATTACGGTTTGCGGCCATGCATGTGAAAGGCGCTCCGCTCGGGGCGCCTTTTTGCCGGCCTATTCCGGCACGAACAGGGGTGTTTCGTCCTGCCGGGCCGGCCCTTCGTCCACGTAGGGGTTGAAGTAGCCGAAGCGCAGCCAGGGGAAGGAGCGGCGCAGCCGCTTCATGAAATTTTTCAGCCCCAGGCTGGGGCCGGTTTCAAAGCCTTCCATGATCTCCAGGTAATATTCCGGGTCGATGTTCAGGTTGCGCAGTTGGATGAAGTCCAGCCGGGTTTCCGCAATCAGCTCTTCCAGGGCTTCCACTTCCAGCTCGGTGTCGGTAAAGCCGGGGAAGAAAAAGAGGTTGAGCGAGACAAACACTTGGCGCGCCTTGGCTTCGCGGATGCTCTGGAACACGTCTTCCAATGTGTACCCCAGCGGGCGGTGGTAGGTGTTATAGATAATTTCCCGGGCGCTGTTCAGGCTCACCCGCAGGGAGGAGAGCCCGGCTTCGCACAGGGCGGCCACCTTTTCCGGCATGGAGGCGTTGCTGTTCAGGTTTATGGTGCCGCGCCCGCCCTCTGCCCGGAAGCGCTTTATGGATTCCAGGAGCAGCGGGAACTCGGTCAAAGGCTCGCCTTCGCAGCCCTGGCCGAAGGAATGGATTGGCTTTACGGCCATGGCGGCGTGGTGGCGCATCACTTCGACCACTTCGTCCACCGTGGGGGTGAAATCCAGGCGGTTTTGCGGGGTGGCGCAAACGGGCGAGCCTTCCTCCTGCCGGGAGATGCAGCCCAGGCAACGGGCGTTGCAGGCGCGCGAGGTGGGAAGCGGCGCCTCGAAACGCCCCAGGCAGAAGTTTTTGGCGGCCGGGCAGGAATAGCTCAGGGCGCATTTATGCGTCAGGTGCTGGACCAGATGGTTTTCGGGGTACATGTAGGCCAGGTCCAGGGCGGCCTTGCGCAGCTTGCGCGGGGAAACGGAGGTGAATATCTGGCGCTTGTCCTCGTCCACCTTTTTGGCGCACACGTACATGCGTCCGTTGGCAAAACCGACGGCCCCGTAAGCAAACAGGGGCAGCAGGGGCGCTTCCGGGTCGCTCCGGTAGGCCGGGTGCGCGGTCAGGGTGTGGGCCGGGGCGGCAAAGGCGCTTACGGCCAGATCTTCCAGTTCCACCACTTCGCCGCTTTCCTCGTCCAGGCCCAGGGCTCGCCGGCCGGGCAGGAGGAACAGTTCGCTCTCCGGCGGCAGGGGGATGAGTTCGTCCGGGCGCGGCAGGGCCAGCTCGTGGCCGCGCCGGCACAGCATCAGCAAATCGGGGTTGTCATAAATGTTGCCCTGCTGATCGGAAACCAGCAATACCGGGCGGATGGATGATGATGACATTCGTTTTCCGCTTGGGACCGCCTACCCTCCGGGTGTGTCGGGGGGAACGGGCGCGCATTGTTTTAGCTTGGTTTTTATGCTAGGTTCTGCTAGGAACAGCCCTTGGATCTGCTCAGTTTCAGGAGCCGTTCCGGCCCGGCAATGCCAGGCCAAGGCTGTTTTAGCCTGTTACTGAAATTATCGCAAACGGTCCCCCCTGCACCCGGCTGTAAAAATAAGGCGGACCGTACCGGAGAGACAATGTTTTCCGATCCCTTTTCCAACCTGATGCTGGTTTTGCTGCTGTTTTTCTGCGGCCTTCTGGTCATGTTTATCTTTATGATGCGCAACCTGGAAAGCCACTGGCGCAACCATGAGGAAACCCGCATGCAGCTTTCGCTGCACCTCAGCGACCTGGAAACGAAGCTGGATACGCTGCTGCGCTTGGCCGGTTCCGGTTCCGCCGGAAGCCTGGGCGGCGAGTCGCTTTACGAGCAGGCCGTGGCCCCGGCCTGGGCGGGTGCCCAGGAATATGACTCCGTTGCGGCGCAGCGGGAGCCGGGGCCGGAAGCGACGGCCGGCCGCGACCTGGCCGCAAGCCTGCCGGGCTTTCTGGAAAACTCCGCCGCCGGGCCAGGCGCCGAACCTGACGACAACCCGGACAGCGGCCGTCGCGCTTTAGGTCCGGAATACCGCTGACAGTCTCATATGGGTTGGTGAAAATATGTCCGCCATCAAGAACGTCGGCCTGATTGCCAAAAAGCACAACCAGGCCGCCATGGAACTGGCCGGAAACGTGGCCCGCTGGCTGCAGGAACGCGGCATCAGAACTTTTCACCTGGAGCGCGACCAGGACTACAACCAGAGCGAGGCCGATCTGAAACAGGCCGACCTGATGCTGGTTTTTGGCGGCGACGGCAGCATGGTCAACGCCATCAAGCGTCTGGCCAAGATGAAAAACCTGGACGGCAGCGCCATTCCCATTGCCGGGATCAACCTGGGGCGGGTCGGCTTTTTGCTGGAAATTCCCAAAGACAATTGGCAACTGGTCCTGACCCGGGCCATGGAGCAGGGCGTGCGTTGCGAAAAACGCACCATGCTGGAACTGGTGCTTGTACGCGGCGGCGAGGAACTTCTGACCGAAGTTTCGGCCAACGAAATTGTCCTCTCGCGCGGCGGTGTGGCCCGGTTGCTGGCCCTGGATCTTACCCTGGACGGTGAAAAACTGTTCTACGTGCGCGCCGACGGCCTGATTATCTCCACTCCCACCGGCTCCACCGCCTATAACAGCTCGGCCGGCGGGCCGCTCCTGCACCCCGCCCTGGCCGCTTTTTGCATCACCGCCATCTGTCCGTTCCTGAGCAGCACGCTGCCGCTGGTGTTCAACGCCAGCTCCGAACTGGTTATTGACGTGGGCGAACTGAGCAGCAAGACCTACCTGACTTCCGACGGCCAGCCGGTCTGCAAGCTGCAAAGCAACGACGTCCTGAAAATCAAGGGGCGCCCGGGCGGCATGACTTTCGCGCAGTTCGGCATGTCCGGCTACCTGGACAAGTTGCGCGGCACGGGGCTAATTCGGGATTCCCACGTGGAACACCGGTGTTTTAAATAACCAGCTCACGCTATTTCCTCATGGCCATGAGGCGTTTAATCCTTTCCCCGATCGGCGGGTGGGTGCTGAACAGCCCGGCCAGGCTCTTGCCGCTCAGGGGGTTCACGATGAACATGTGCGCGGTCGCTTCGGACTGCTCGCGCATGGGAACGCGCTGGCTGTAAGACTGGAGCTTGCCCAGGGCCGAAGCGAGATCCTGCGGCCGGCCGGAATATTCCGCGCCGCCCTGGTCGGCCAGATATTCGCGGGAGCGGGAAATGGCGAACTGAATCAGGGCCGCCGCGAGCGGGGCCAAAATGGCCATGAGCAGCATGGCGATGGGGTTGCCGCCGCCGCGCTCGTCGCTCCCCCGGCCGCCGAAAATGGCGGCGAACTGAGCCATGTGCGCCAGGAAGGTGATTACCGAGGCCAGCACCGCGGCCACGCTCTGAATCAGGATGTCGCGGTGGGCGATGTGCGCGATTTCGTGCGCCAGCACGCCGCGCAGCTCTTCCGGCGAGAGCAGGCGCATAATGCCGTCGGTCACGGCCACGACGGCGTGTTCCGGGTTGCGCCCGGTGGCAAAGGCATTTGGCGACTCATCCGGCACCAGGTAAATGCGCGGCTTGGGGATGCCGGCGCGCGCGGACAGGTCTTCCACCATGCGGTGCAGCAGGGGGGCGTCGGCCTCGGCCAGTTCCCCGGCTTTGTACATGCCGAGGACGATTTTGTCGGAAAACCAGTAGCTGCCCGCATTCATGAACAGAGCTATGACCAAGGCGATTACAAGACCCTGGCTGCCGCCGATGGCGCCGCCGACGGCGATGATAATCCCGCTCAGAAGAGCCAGGAGGAGCAGGGTTTTTAGCTGGCTTGTCATGGTTCGCTTGCCCTTTGTTTAGACTTTTTGATAAAAAACATGACTATAGCCGGAAATATAAGCAGCGGTAGTCCGAAGGCAAGCCGGCCAGGCTATTTTTTCCAATTACGGAACGGATTGTTTACCAGGGCGGCGTTGGCGTAGCGGCTGTCGCCGCTCACTTCCTCCCCGGCCCAGGGCGGCAGTTTGAAGGCTTGGTCTTCGCTCTCCAGTTCCACCTCGGCCACCAGGAGTCCGGCGTTCTCGCCGTGGAACTCGTCAATTTCCCAGGTCAGGCCGTCAAAGTCCACCTTGTAGCGGGTTTTTTCGATGAGCGGCTTGTCGGCCAGCTCTTCCAGCATGGCGGCGCAGTCGGACGCCGGCACCGGGTATTGGTATTCGCTGCGCCGGACGCCCTGGCGCCGGCCCTTGAGGGTGATAAAGGCCTCGTCGCCCTCCAGGCGCAGGCGCACGATGCAGGCCGGGTTGCGGCTCAGGTACCCCTGGCGGTAGAGCGTGCCCCGCCGGGGCCTGCCAGACGTGTCCAGCCGCCAGCTTTCGTTTTTCAGCAGAAATTTGCGTTCAATTTCAATGCCCATGCGGGGCCTCCTTATGAACCGGCGTTTCCCTAATAAGTGGTTGACTATTTTCGAGTTACGTATAGTCTGTGCCCTGTCGGCGTCATCGGGGGATCTGATGTCGTACCGACGAAAATTCATTATATAACTTGGAGGGTTTATGAAAAAATTAGTATCCCTTTGTGCCGTCATGCTTTTCGCCCTGTCCCTGGCCGCTTGCGGCAGCGACGCCAACGATGCGCTCAAGGACTACGAAGCCCTGGTCGTGCAGGCTGAAGAACTGGCCAATAAAGATAGCGTTACCCAGGCCGAAAACATGGATTTAGCCAATCAGGCCGCTGAAGTTGGCAAAGCCTTCCAGGAAAAGGCCAGCTCTTTCACCGAATCCGACGCCAAGCGCTTTAACGAACTCAGCGGGCGCCTGATGAAGGCCATGCAGACCGTGGCCACAAAAGCCGCAGAGTAAGTTATTTGGCCAGCCGCAAGTGCAGGACGGGGAAGGGCCGGCCCTGACCGTCCAGCGGCGAGCGGGCGAATCGCTCAATGCCCAGGCGGTGGTAAAAACCCACCCCCTGGGTGTTTTGTTCATTTACGTCCACCAGGGTTGCGCCCATCCGCCGGACGGCAAATTCCACGAGTCGCCGTCCCAAGCCTTGGCCGTGCCTGGCGGGATCGATAAAAAGCATTGCTATTTTTTTCCCGCCATCGTCATCCAGGCCGATGAACCCCAGTTCCGCCCCAGCTCCGTCCCCGGCTTCGTCGCGGACTACCGCGAGCTTCGGCACCTCTTTCAGGCCCTGCTCCACCAGGGGGAGCAGTTGCTCAATGTCGCTTTCGGCCAGGAAGTCGTGCGTGGCCCGCACGGCCCCTTCCCAGATGCGCAGGAGCGCGCTCAGGGTGGCGGCCGGCCTGATGTCAAGAAGGACTATTTTGTAGGGCATGTCGGGTTTTCAAAGTTAGAATTTTTCCAGGGGCGGACAGACCAGGCCGGCGCCGGCCGGCGCGGAGAGAACAAACCCGGGCTGCGCGGACGGCAACAGCCTGACTTTGCGCCCTTCCAGGCGAAGCCTGCCCTCGGCCAGCCATTGCAGGGCCTGGGGGTAAATGCGGTGCTCGTATTCCTGGATGCGCGCGTGCAGGCGGGCTTCGTCGTCTTGTTGCTCTTCGTTGTACAGGGGCACGGCGGCCTGGATGACGAGCGGGCCGTTGTCCATTTTTTCATCGACAAAATGCACGCTGCAACCGCTCAGGCGCGCGCCGTAGTCAAGGGCGTCGCGCAGGCTGTGGCCGCCGGGAAAGGCCGGTAAAAGCGCCGGGTGGATATTCAGGATTCGCCCCGGGAAAGCCTGGATGAACGGCGCGGACAAAATACGCATGTAGCCGGCCAGGGCGACGGTGTCGGCCCCGACCCGGGCGATGGCCTCCAGCATGTTCCGGTCGAAGTCCTCGCGGCTGCCGTAGACGCGGTGGTCGTCGCTCCAGGTGGCGATACCGGCCTGGCGGGCCAGTTCCAGGGCCGGAGCGGCCGGGTTGTTTGAAAGGACCAGCACGATATCCGCCTCAAGCCGCCCCTGCCGGGCGCGCTTGATGAAGGTGGCAAGGTTGCTGCCCCGGCCTGAAGCCAGCACGGCCAGTTTGAGCGTCATGATTTCCCTGTGGCTGAATTGTAAAAGGCTTGCTACACGGCCAGGGCGCGGCCTTCTCCCAGCCCGGGCGCGCCGGCCGCGGGGGCTTGCGCGGCCGCAGGCGCTTTGGCGCCGGGGCGGCTGAGAACGGCTTCTTCCAGGTAAAGGTCGCGGTTGTCGTTGAGGACGCGCAGGAACTGGTTGTTCAGGGCGTGGCCGGAGCAGCGCACTGTGAAGCGGCCCTGCAGCGGCAGGTCGATCATGGCCATGTCGCCGACAAAGTCCAGCAGCTTGTGGCGCACAAACTCGTCGGGACAGCGCAGGCCGCCTTCGTTAACCACGCCGTGCTCGTCAAGCACCACGGAGTTGTCCAGCGAGCCGCCCAGGGCCAGCCCGCGGGCGTACAAGGCCTCGACTTCATGCAGGAAGCCGAAGGTGCGCGCCTTGGCGATTTGGCTGAAAGCCTGGGGAGTCACTTCCATGGCCAGACGCTGCACGCCGATGAGCGGGTGGGCGAAGTCGATGGTGTAATCCACAAAAAAGCCGTTGTACGGTTCGGCGCTTATGCTTTTGTCGCCCTGGCCGTATGAAACGGCCTTTTTCAGGCGCAGCACCCGCCGGTCGGCATTCAGGCGGCGGAGTCCGGCGCTCTTCAGGAGCATGACGAAAGGAGCCGCGCTGCCGTCCATGATCGGGAGCTCCCCGCCATGCACGTCGATGCGCAGGTTGTCAATGCCGAGGCCGCGCACGGCGGCCAGCAGGTGTTCAACCGTGGAGACGGAAGCCTGGCTGCTGCCGATGGTGGTGGCCAGGCCGGTGGCAATGACCCGGGAAGGCTCCATGGCGATGCGCTGGAGGCCGGCGGGGGTGAATACGTAAAAATTGATGCCGCTGTCGGCTTCGGCCGGGCGAAGGGACAGGGTTACCATTTTACCGCTATGCAACCCAACGCCGGAGCATTGGACCGGGTGCCTGATAGTTTGTTGCTGCATGTTGTTTCTCCGCATCTTGCCAGAGGGCGGAGCAAAAAATATGCCAAGCGCTTTGCTTAGATTAATTCATTGTTTTTATTAAATTATTTTACCAGACTTATAATGGAAAATTGTGTGCTTTTTGTCGTGGTGTGCCCAAAAAAACACAGCCGGCCGGCCGTTGCCAAAAAGAAGGCCCCGGCCCGGATCCGCCCCATTGCGGCCTGGGGCGGGTGTCATTGGAGCGCTGCGGGGTCGGTCGGGCGGATCATGCCCGGCCGGTCACAGGCGCCGAGCAGTTTTTCCAGGTCAGCTTCCCGGGGGCTCCTGGGCAGGGGGAACAGGCGCAGCCCTGCGGCGGCCTGGGCGAAAAGATAGTCCGGCATGCTGTGCGTGGCGGCCACGGACAGGTTGTCCCGCAGGTTCAGCGCCTGGGCGGCGTAATCGCGCATGGAGTCGAAATCGTAGGGCAGGTCGATGATGACCAGACGAAAGTCGCCTGCCGGGTTGTCCTCCAGCGCGCCGGCGATGTGATCCGGGTGATCCACCACGTGAGCGGTAATATGGCGTTCCCGCAGGAAGGCGGAAAAGCGGAGCCAGAAATCCGGGCGGGCGGTTACGATGACTATATCCATAAACATTCCTTGATGTTATACTCGTCCACTATACTGCGCGTTGCCGCCCGGGCGTCAACCGGTTTTTGCCAATTTTGCCAGTTTTGCATAGACCAGACGGTCCAGTCCGGCCAGGTCGCGCTTGAGCAAAAGCTCGCTCCAGGCGTTTTCTCCCCCGTTTTTCCGGTCGCCGCGAATTTGTTCCAGCAGGGCCGGTCCCTGGCGGGAGCCGATTTCCATGAGCAGCAGTCCGCCGGGCTTCAAAACCCGGGCCGCGATGGCGACAATCCGGCAAAGGTGTTCCAGGCCCGAGGCCTTGCAGCCGTCCGCCGGGGGCGGCACCAGGGCCGTGCGCGGCTCGAACTCGCGCACGCCCTGGTCGAGTTTTTCATACTCGTCCTCGCTCAGGTACGGCGGGTTGCTGAGCAGCAGGTCCAGGCTGGCGGCGGGCAGAAGGGGCAGGGTGAAGTCGGCCAGGGCGAAGCTGAGGCGGCCTTCCGCGCCCAGGTTGTGCGCGTTCAGGCGGGCCGTGGCCAGCGCCGCCTCGGAGATATCCAGGGCAAAGCCTTCCCAGCCGGGCTTTTCCAGGGCCAGGGTAACGGCCAGGCACCCCGAACCGGTGCCGAAGTCGGCAAAAACGCCGCGCTCTTTGCCCTGGCAGAAGCGCAGCGCTTCGTCGATGACGAGTTCGGTTTCCGGGCGGGGAATCAGGGTGGAAGTGTTGACGATGAACTCCCGCCCGTAAAATTCCTTGCGGCCGAGGATATAGGCCACCGGCTCGCCTTTGAGGCGGCGCTCCCGAAGCGCGGCAAAAGCTTGCCGCGCTTCTTCCGGCAGGGTTTTGTCCGGCTCCAGGAGCGTGAGCCGCAGCAGTTCCTCGCGGCTGATCCGCAAAGCCTCGGCCAGCAGCAAATCCGCGGAAAGAGCCGGCGATTCAACGCCTTCCGCCGTGAACAACTGGCGTTGTCGCCGCAAAAAAACTGAGACTGATTCCATAACGTCAGAGTCCTGAAAGCCACACTGAATTATTATTAACTATTCGGTCTGGTTTTTCAAGGCTTCGGTCTGGGTCGCAGTGGTGAGGGCGTCCACCAGCTCCTGGATGTCGCCCTGCATGACGGCGTCCAGCTTGTAGAGCGTCAGGTTGACGCGGTGGTCGGTCACCCGGCCCTGGGGGAAGTTGTAGGTGCGGATGCGCTCGGAACGGTCGCCGGAGCCGACCTGGGCGCGGCGGTTCTCGGCCTGCTCGGCCTGGAGGCGCTCCTGTTCGGCCTGGAGCAGGCGCGACTGGAGCACTTTAAGAGCTTTGGCCTTGTTTTTGTGTTGCGACTTTTCGTCCTGCATGGCCACGGTGATGCCGGTGGGAAGGTGGGTGACGCGCACGGCCGAGTCGGTGGTGTTGACGGACTGCCCGCCGGGGCCGGAGCTGCGGTAGACGTCAAAGCGCAATTCTTCCGGCTTGAGCACGACGTCGGCCTCTTCGGCTTCCGGCATGATGGCCACGGTGGCGGCCGAAGTGTGGATGCGCCCCTGCGACTCGGTGGCGGGCACGCGCTGCACGCGGTGGGTGCCGGCTTCGTATTTGAAGTGGCTGTATGCCTTGTGGCCGGTGATCAGAGCGATGACTTCCTTGTAGCCGCCGGTGTCGCTGGCGCTGGCCGAAAGGATTTCCACTTTCCAGTTTTTGGTTTCGGCGTAGCGGGAATACATGCGGAAGAGGTCGGCCGCGAACAGGGAGGCTTCTTCGCCGCCGGTGCCGGCCCGGATTTCCAGGATGATGTTCTTGTCGTCCATGGGGTCTTTGGGCAGAAGGCGGAGCGTGAGCTCGCGTTCCAGGGCTTCCAGACCGGCCTGGAGCCCCTTGATTTCCTCCTGGGCCATGGCGCGGATTTCCGGGTCGCCGTCCTGCAGGAGCAGGCGCCCCGCCTGCAACTGGGCGGCGGTATCCTTGTACTTGCGGTAGACTTCGATAATTTCGCGCAGGTCGGCGTGGGCTTTGGCCAGCTTGCGGTAGCGCTCCTGGTCGGACATCACCTCGGGCGAAGCCAGTTGCCGTTCCAGATCTTCAAAGCGCTTTTCCAGATTTTCAATTTTTGCGAACATGCGTGGTCCTTTTCTGATGCCGGGCGGCCCAGATCCTGTGGGCGGGCGTTTCGTGCCCTGATCCGTTGTCAGCGCGTATTTTTTGCCGGTTCGGGCAAAACGGTGTAGGGTGGAGTTTCCACCGGGGCTTCGTCGTAGTAGTCGCCGGACTTGAGGGCCTCGTTCAGGGCCACCAGGGCGGTGGCCAACTGCCCGGCGTCCGGTTCGCGGGTGGTCAGGGTTTGCAGCAGCAGGCCGGGAGCGCGCAAAATGCGGCCCAGGATGCTGTTTTCCAGCCGGGCGGCGTAGCGAATGGTTTCGTAAGCCAAGGCGCTGATCGGGATCATCAGGAGGAGCTTCAGGACAATGACCACGCTGTGCTTTTGCAGGGCGCTTTCCGGAGTCCAGATCAGCAGGAGGAGCGGCAGGAGCAGTACGTGCAGGATAATGGCGATGGAGAGCACGAACAGTAAAAAAGTGGTGCCGCAGCGCGGATGCAGGCGGCTTTCGCGCAGGGCCGCCTCCACCGTGACCGGCACGGCGTTGTTTTCGTAGGCGCTGATGGCCTTGTGTTCGGCCCCGTGGTACTGGAACACCCGGGCGATTTCCGGAATGCGGGAAATGGCCCAGATATAGAGC
Organism: Deltaproteobacteria bacterium; assembly: GCA_031264465.1. Taxonomy (GTDB): domain Bacteria; phylum Desulfobacterota; class Desulfovibrionia; order Desulfovibrionales; family Desulfovibrionaceae; genus WRHT01. The sequence goes on from JAISDX010000161.1 coordinate 10,876, forward strand.
AGGAAAATGCCGAATTTGATGGCCCCGTCCCAAAGGTGGAAGGAAAAACCTTCAACTCCGCCGGAAATATTGAAAAAATTCAAAAGCATGGTGATAAGGTGCGGCGCCACCACGAACAGCCCGACGGCGAACAGCAGGGCCGCCAGCAGCGTCAGAACCAGTTGCCAGGGCTTGATTTCCCCGTTTTCGGCCTCCATGGCCAGTTCGGCGGAAATGTTCAGCGCCTTGATGCCGTTGATCATGGTCTCCAGCAGCAAGGGAAAGCCGCGCAGGTAAGGGCGGGTGAAAATCTGGCGGCGGGTGATGGAAAACCAGGGGCGGTTGCGCACCACAATGTCGCCCTGCGGGCGGCGCACGGCAATGGAGAGGTTATCGCCGTTGCGCATCATCACTCCTTCCATTACCGCCTGCCCGCCAACGGCCAGGCTTTCCCGTTCGTTACTCATTGTTTTCTCCCTTGCGCCCTTTCGCCCGTCGGTTTAGGGGGACGGCTCTCCAAAAACAGGAGGAGATCCCGGTTTTCCGGGATCTCCTCGCAAAAAAGCAGTAACCGCCCCATAACGCCGGCGGTTCCCGGGCGCCGGCTCGTGGCCAGATGCCCGCGGCTACTTGCTGACGTTGGCGTATTTTTTACGGAAACGGTCAATCCGGCCGGCGGTGTCGACAAAGCGCTGCTTGCCGGTGAAGAACGGGTGGCAGCCCGAGCAGATTTCCACATGCACGCTTTCGCCCTTGGTGGAAAGGGCTTCAATTTCGTTGCCGCAGGCGCAAGTGAGTTTGGCTTTGTAAACTTTGGGGTGAATTTTTTCTTTCATTTATATAAGCTCCTTGGGATAAAGCGCCGCGCCGGGGCGCGCTCGTCTGCCCTGTTATGGCCTGTTACGATAAAAATTAATGCCGACCAAGAATTCGTGCTGATACCCCAAAGCCTGAACTTTTGCAAGGGCCGGGCTGGGTTATTTTTTGGGATGGCATCCATTTTTCAGAGCGTATATAAGCATAGCCATGCAAAAGAAAAGGGCCGACCGGATATTATTCGAGCAGAACCTGGCGGAAAGCCAGGATGTGGCGGCGCGCCTGATCATGGCCGGGCGGGTTTTCCTGGAAGCGGTCGGCCGGGACGGCCGGACGCGCGAAGAGCGGGTGGACAAGCCGGGCCGGATGTTGCGCGCGGAGGCGGCGCTGTTCGTGCGCGACCGGGAGCCTTACGTCAGCCGGGGGGCCTATAAACTGTTGACGGCCCTGGAGCGCTTCCGGCTGGAGGTGGCGGGCCTTGTCGCCCTGGACGCCGGGGCTTCCACCGGCGGTTTTACGGACCTTTTGCTGCAGCGCGGCGCGGCCAGGGTTTACGCCGTGGATGTGGGCCATAACCAACTGCATGAAAAGCTGCGCGCCGACAGCCGGGTGATCAGCCTGGAGTCGACCAACCTGCGCCTGGCCGGGCCGGAGCTGTTGCCGGAAAGCGTGGACCTGGTGGTGGCCGACGTTTCTTTCATCTCTCTCAAGGCCGTTCTGCCGGCCTGCCTGCAATTCCTGAAACCGGGCGGGGCTGTCATCGCCCTGATCAAGCCCCAGTTCGAAGCGGCGGCCGGCAAAACCGTCAAGGGCGTGGTGCGCGACCCGGCGGCCCGGCAGGCGGCCGTGGACTCGGTGCTGGGTTTTGCCGAGGGAGAACTGGGGCTGGGGCTGCAAGGGGTTATCCCGGCCGCCATCAAGGGGCCCAAGGGCAATCAGGAATTTCTGGCCTACTGGCGCGCTTGAGCGGATGCCCGCAAGGCCGGCCCGGTGGGTCGGCAATGATTTTGGCTTTCGATGGGCAAGGGATTACGAGGCGACATTATCTGAATCAAATTGACAAGACTTCTTATACAAATATTCCTGTAGACCGCTTGCCTTCCTCCGGGCCTCAGGTTATAAATTTTTTCATATTTTTCAATGTGGTGTATCGTGATGGCCTACGGGACAAAAATATCCGTTTCCATAGGGACAAAAGCGGCCGTAACTGACCGTTCCGGCTTGATTTTTGCTACATATATATACACACACAACTCTTAACCGCGCCTGAGCGCCGCGCGGCTTTTGGCGTTTTCTCGCGCCTTCGTTGCCTGGCCCTTGTTCTCTTTTGCCTACTCGCGGCCTGTCCTTCCCCCGCCGCCG
>JAISDX010000018.1 GCA_031264465.1 Deltaproteobacteria bacterium
GCGTGCCGCCCGGCTCCGCGCCGGTCTTCACCCCGGGGCCAGGCTACGACCTGCTTGACGCCTACAATGCCTGCCAAAAAGACGATGCCTGCTATGACAGGTACATCAACGCCTCGAGCGGCGGCTCGTTTGACACGCAGGTTCGCAAATTCAAAGACAACCGCGGCAACATCAGGTACTATGCCCGCGGACACAACAAAGACGGCACGTCCTTCATCACTTACGGAGAATATCCCAGATACCAGAAGGTCAACGAAAGCCCGCCTCCTTATTGCACTCTCACTCTGAGCTATGATGCCGAGGGGCGGCTCACGGAGGCCGTGTTCAAGCAGTGAAGACAGCGGGCGCCCTCTCGCGTCGTTCTGACGCGCAAGAGAAATTTGGTTCATCCGAACTGTGCCAATAGGCCGCAACCCGATCTGAATCGGCGGCTGACAAAAAGCAAGCGTTTTTCTCAGCGCCTCGCGGTCATTTTCCCGACATCCCTGGCCGGCCTTAAAATTGATACGTTATAACTATCGAAAATAAATTATTAAAAACATTGGAACGCATTTTGCTTGAGGAGCGTAGCGTGGATAGCCTCCGCCCCAGTCCCCTGTTGCCGGGCGGAGGCAAAACTGCAAACGCTGTGGAGCTTCCGATGTTTATGAAATCATATCCGCACCGCGCCGCCCTGCGCTTGGCCGCGGCGGCTTTTGCCCTGTTGCTGATGTTCCTCATGGCCGGCGTGGCCGACGCGGCCCGCATCAAGGATATCGCCTCGTTCGGCGGGGTGCGCGACAACCAGCTCATCGGCTACGGCCTGGTGGTCGGCCTGCAGGGCACCGGCGACAAGAAGGATTCCGCCTTCACCATGCGCACCATGGTCAGCATGCTGGAAAAGATGGGCGTTTCCGTGGACCAGAAACAGATGAAGCCCAAAAACGTGGCCGCGGTCATGGTCACCGCCAGAATGCCCATTTCCTCCAAGCCGGGCAGCCGCATGGACGTGACGGTTTCCTCGCTGGGCGACGCCACCAGCCTTTTGGGCGGCGTGCTGCTGCAAACCCCGCTCAAGGGGGTGGACGGCAAAATTTACGCTCTGGCCCAGGGTTCCATGACCATCGGCGGCTTCAGCATCAGCGGCGATACCGCCAACGCCATGAAAAACATCAGCACCGTGGGGCAAATTCCCAACGGAGCCACTGTGGAACGCGGCATACCTTTCGAGTTCAACAGCATGGAACGGCTGGTGCTGAGCATGAACGCGCCCGACTTTTCCACCACCCAGCAGGTGGCCTCGCGCCTGAACAACTCGCTGGGCGGCAATTTTGCCAGAGCCATCGACATCAGCACCGTCGAGCTCACCGTGCCGCCGGACTTCCGGGGCAACCTGGTGCCGCTCATGGCCTCCATAGAAAACATTGAAGTTACCCCGGACATGGCCGCCAAGGTGGTGGTGGACGAAAAGACCGGCACCATCGTGCTGGGCCGCAACGTGCGCATTTCCCGCGTGGCCGTGGCCCACGGCAACCTTGAGGTGCTGGTGCAGGAAAACTTCCAGGTATCGCAGCCGGGCGCCTTCAGCGGCGGGCAGACCGTGGTGACGCCCAATACCCAGGCTGGCGGCTCCGAAGAAAACCGCCGCCTGAACATCATTGAAGGCGCGACTCTCCAGGAACTGGTGGACGGCCTTAACGCCGTGGGCGCCACGCCGCGCGACGTAATTTCCATCCTGCGCACCATCAAGGCTTCCGGCGCGTTGCACGCGACTCTGGAAGTAATTTAACGGCGCCATTTTCCCCGGCCCGGGCAAACGAGGGTGAAGTTATGAGTATCGACAGTTTGATGGGTGAAGCCAATCTGGCCATGCAAAACGCCCGGACCCAGGAAATGATCCGGCGCAAGATGGAAATTGACGCCCTGCGCGAACGCCTTACGCCGGGGCAGGACCCCAAGGAAAAACTGCGTGAGGCCTGCCAGGGTTTCGAAACCATCTTCATCCAGAAGATGTGGGACCAGATGCGCAAGAACGTGCCCAAAGAAGGCTACCTGCACAGCAAGCAGGAGTCCATGTACCAGTCCATGTACGACCACGAGTTTTCCAGGAAAATGGCGGAGGCCGGCGGCATCGGCCTGGGCGACATGCTCTACGAACAGCTTTCGCAAACCATGGCCGAGAGCAGCCGCACCGTCAGCCCGGGCGTAAACCCGCGCCTGCCGATCATCCCGGCTTCCAGTTCGCCCTCGAACATCAAGTTCGCCAATCCCGAGCAGGTCTACAGGCCGCAAATCAAACCCCTTTACGAGGACTACGACGAAAGCGCCGGCCTGGAGCTGGAAAAGTTCACCCTGCCGGAGCAAAAAGGTCTGCCCCTGCCGGGGCGCCACCCGGCCGCGGTGAAAAACGCCGATCTTTTGACGGTGGACGATATTGATTTTGAAGCCGTGAGCCAGGACATGCTGCGCCGGGAAATGGAAGCGGCCGAAGCGCCCGTGACGGAAAATCAGCCCGGGCCGCTTGCCGGAGACGCCCGGCCCGCGGCGGAGCGGGCGCAGGCGCCTTCCTGGGCCGCGCCCCAGGTCAGCCTGAACGCCCCTTCCGGACGCAGGATTACCCGGCGCAAGGCCGCCGGGCATGAAGAAGGGCCGGCGGCGGCAGCCGCGCCAAGCCAGGCCCAGGCCGGCGCGCGTTACCCCCAGGCCGGTCCCGGCGGGCTCACCCCCGCGGAACAGCGCATCCTGGCCGCCGCTTTGGCCGCCGCCCGGGCCGAGAACCGCAATCTTCTTGCCGAGGGATAGCGGCGTTGTATTCAGGCACTAAATTTGCATGAAAACGGCAGAGCTGGAATGTTTTGCCCGGCGGACAAGAAAAAACGCGATCACGGAGCTTAATATGTTTGCCCAAATATGCGGAAACCTCCATCGTCAGGCCAAGGGCCTCGAACTTCTGGGCGAGTTGCAGCGCGAGGAATACGACCTCCTGCTGAAGCGCGACAGCGAGTCCATCAGCAGCCTGGAGTTCTCCATTCACGAGCTCCTGCGCCAGTTGGCCGTGGAACGCGACGAACTCAAGGACGTGATGCAGTCTACCAGGGTGCTGGAATACGCGGAGCTCCTCCCCGAGGAAGACGGCGACAAGGTGCGCGAGCTCATGGATTCCATCGACCGGAACGAGCAGGCCTGCGCCAAACAGGCCGAACGCAACAGTTCGCTCTCCCTGGCCCTGCTCGACCAGAGCCATGACCTCATGACCTATCTTTACGGCCAGATTCAGCCCAAGCAGGAAAACGTCTATAGCGCCAAGGGCAGCTACGCCGTCAACCGGCCGCAGGCTTCGATCATCAGCGGGAGGCTCTAATGGCCACCAGCCTCAACGCCTTGATGGGCATCGGCACCGGGGCGCTTTTCGCCTCGCAGACCGCCCTCCAGACCACGGGCAATAACGTCGCCAACGTGAATACCGTCGGCTATTCGCGGCAGTATGTGCGTCTTGAGACCATGCCCTCTCTCGACTACGCCCCGGGCCAGATAGGCCAGGGGGTGCGGGCGGCTGAAGTGCTGCGCCATTTCGATAAATTTGTTGAGCGCAACTACCTGAACAAGCTTTCCGAACAAAAGCGCTGGGAGGCTCAGTCCTCGCAACTCAGCAGCCTGGAATCCATTTTCAACGAGTCCACCGGCTTGGGCGTCGGCAGCGCCCTGCAGGATTTTTACGCCTCCTGGGAAAAGCTTTCCCAGTTTCCGGACGATCTGGCGGCCCGCAGCAACCTGATCAGCAAAACCCAGACCCTGACTCAAATATTGCACACCGCCGGCCAGAGCATGGCCAGCATGTACGACCGCATCGACGGCCTGGTGGCCGACGACGTGGCCAACGCCAACACCCTGATCCAGAAGATCGCCGACTTGAACCGGCAAATCAACATGCACTCCGAGCCGGGCAAGAACAACCCCAACTCCCTGCTGGACCAGCGCGACCAGTTGGTGCGTCAGCTTTCCGCCCTCATTGACGTGGACGTCATCGACAAGGGAGAAGGCAACTACATCGTCAACATGAAGGGCGGCTTCACGCTGGTGGACGGCGTGGAAAATTTCGAGCTCTATTACGGCGGTTCCACCGCTTTCAAGACGCCAACGCCCAATTCCGTTTTCAACGGCAGCATCGAGTACAGCGGGCAAGACGGCTACGAATACACCGTCGAGTTCGTGCAGGCCGGTACCCTGGGTAACGACGACGCCATGTTCCGGGTTTCTCTGGACGGCGGCAAGACCTGGATGAAGGACGAAAACGGCAACGACAAGCTCTTTACGGCGCGTGAAACCGGGCACGAAGTGCAGGTCAAGGATCTGGGCATCTACTTCAGCCACGGTTCGGGCGGAACGGGCGACAACTTTATCGTCGGCGACCGCTTCACCATCGTGCCCAAGAGTACGTTGTACTGGATTGAACCCACCATTGGTCCGATCAACGTCAGCCCCCAGGCTTTCATGGACGGCACGGAAAACAGCTCCCGGGCCATCGGCGGTTCCATCGGCGGCAACCTGATGTTCCGCGACTACAATCTCACGGAAGTTCGCGATCAGCTCGACAAGTTCGCCGAAACCCTGATTTGGGAAGTAAACCGCCTGCACAGCCAGGGCGCGGGTCTGCAGATGCACAACGGCATCCGCGGCCAGTACGGCACGGCGCACAGCGACGTTTCGCTAATGCGCGACGACTCCGGGCTGTTCTGGAAAGAGCGCCTCCAGGCCGGCAACTTCTCCGTGGGCATTTACGACTCCGACGGCAACCAGGTGATCGGCAATCCCGGTTCCGCCCATTTTGTGGACGTCAATTTCGACCCGTCCTCCACCGACCCCTACGTCACCCTGGGCGGCAACACCGTTGAAGCCGGCAGCCTCGAGGCCCTGGCCGACCTGATGAACCGCCAGGCCGCCAACTGGACCGACGGCGGCGGCTACCCCATTCTTACGGCGGTGGTCACGGCCGACAACAAGCTGGAAATCCAGTGCCGCGACGGCTACACTTTCGGCCTGGGCAACGACACCACCGGTCTCCTGGCCGCCCTGGGCATAAACACCTTTTTTAACGGCACCACCGCCAGCGACATCAGCGTGCGTGAAGAGATCGTCCAGGACCAAAACCTGCTCAACGCCGGGCATATCAACGGCGCGGGCGAAGCCAACGCCGGCGACGCCGAAATCGCCAGGCTGATTGCCGCCCTGCAGGACAGCAAGGTGACCGTCCGCAACTGGAACGGCGTGCAGAGCAACCAGAGCATCAGCAACTATTACGGGTCCATCGTTTCCAACGTGGGCGGCAAATCCGCCGGCGCCACCTTCAACCGCACCTCGGTCACTCTGGTGGCCAACGAGTTGGAAGACCGGCAGAGCGAAGTGGCCGGCGTGAACCTGGACGAAGAAATGACCAACCTGATCAAATTTCAGTCTTCCTACAAGGCCGCGGCCAAGCTGATCACCACTGCGGACCAGATGCTGCAAACCCTGCTTTCGCTCAAACAGTAGAGGGTTTGTAAAGGTTCAAGGAGCAAGTCATGGCATTACGCATATCCCAGCGCCAGATGTATACCACCATGGTCTACGGCATGAACAGCAACCTGAGTTCGCTGATGGATCTGCACGCGCAGAACACCACGCAAAAAAAGGTGAACAAGCCTTCGGACGACCCGTACGGCAGCGCCCAGATTTTGCAGTCGCACAACACGCTGGCCGCCATCACGCAGTATCAGGACAACCTGAACATGGCCAAGGGCTGGCTGAACACGGCCGACGGCGTGCTGGAGCAGGTGCAGGAACAGCTTGTCGAACTGCAGGGCATTTTGCAGCAGGGCGCCAACGGCACCTTGAACGACGAACAGCGCAAGAATCTGGCCTTCAAGGCGCGCGGCATTCTGGACCAGCTCATCAACCTGGCCAACACCAAGTTCAGCGACCGCCACGTGTTCGCCGGGCACAAGACCGACCAGCCGGCCTACGCGCGCAGCCTTAGCGTAACCACCCGCGATGCCAACATTGCCGACGTCGATTTCAAAATTTCCGGCAACACCGACCACAGCATCGTGGTGCAGTTTACCAGCGGCGGCTACGTGAGCGACACCCCGCCGCCCGCGTTCCGCTATTCGGACGACGCCGGAGCTACCTGGAAGACCGGCTCCTGGACCAACAACGGCGTCAATAACGTCATGGACTGCGGCGGCGTGCAGATGGAAGCGTTCGTAAACGGCAGCGCCGAACTGGTAACTTCCGTGGACCCGAACCTGGAGTACGAAAACAACAACGGCACCTGGCTTTATATCAAGCCGACGGCCGTCTATTTGGGCGACACCAACGACACCCAGGTCGTGCAGCTTTACCCCGCCGCCGGCAGCACCGGCACCGGCAGCGTAAAGGGCGCGTTCAGCCAGGACGTGGCCGTGCGCCTGGACGAGGCCAGCGGCGCCGAAGCCAGGTATTCCTACAGCCTGGACAACGGCCGCACCTGGACCAGCGCCACCGTCAACTACAGCGGCGCCGGCCCGGTAGACCTGGTGCTGCCCGGCGGCGTGCTTTCGCTGAACAACCCCAACTTCCCCACGCCGCCGGACCCGGGCGAACAGTACATGATCAAGCCCTACCGGGCCGACATCACCCTGAATATCGGCTCCAACGCCAGCATTGTCGTCAACAACGTCGGCAAGGACGTGTTCGGCGGCATTTACGAAGCGCCTTTCAGCCAGGAAGGCGCCCAGCCCGCCAGCGGCATCAACATGTTCGAAGTGGTGGGCGAGGCCATCGCCTTCTTCGAAAGCAACGGCCAGCAGGGTTGCCAGGAAACCCTGGCCAAGCTGGAAAAAGTCATGGAGCACGTGGTCGGCTATCGCACCCAGAACGGGGCCAAGGTCAACCAGACCAGTTCCATTGAGAAACAGCTGGAGTACCTGCAGTACGACGAGGAAGGGCGGCTCAGCACCATTGAGGACGCCGACCTTTCCGAACTGCTTACCAAGCTTTCGCAGCAGCAGCTCGCCTACAACACCGTACTGAAATCGTCGTCCATGATCATGCAGCTGAGCCTGGTGAACTTCCTGTAAGGAAACGGCCGGTGGCCGGAACCCGCTGCCGGCGGTTGCGGCGCCCGGCCGGCCCTCGGCCCTACAGGGAGCGCCGGCCGTTATATTCTAGTTGCACGCGGCACAATTACCTTATACAAATGGACAGGCGCGTGACAATTTCAACCTCGCAGGACTGCGTATGTTAATACTTTCCCGCCGCGCTGGCGAAAGTCTGCACATTGGGGATGACATCAAAATAACCGTTTTCAGCATCCAGGGAAAACAGGTTAAGCTGGGCATTGACGTCCCGGCCGATACCCTCGTGTACCGCGAGGAAGTTTACTTACGCATAAAAGACGAGAACACCCTGGCCATTCAGGCCAGCAATTCCGACCTGCTGGCGGCGGCGAGCATATGGCAGAAAAGAACATGATGGAGTTTCAGACCCGGCTGGGGCCGCAAAAAGTGTCCCTGGACCGCATCATCCGTTTCCCCAAGGGCCTTATCGGCTACGAGGGCAGGCGTGATTTCGCCCTGCTGCAAATACGCGACGGCGTGCCCTTCCTGATTTTGCAAAGCCTGGAAGACCCCAGCCTCGGTCTGATGGTGGCCGACCCTTACAGCTTTATCACCAATTTCAGCGTGCGCCTTAACGACACCGAACAGGCCATGCTCAGCGTGGACCGCCCGGAACAGGTTTCGGTGCTGGTCACCGTGAGCATCCCGGCCGGCAAGCCGGAAGACACCACTCTGAACCTGACCGGCCCGATCATCATCAACCACGAGGCCCGCATCGGCCTGCAGGTGGCCCAGTCCGACCCGCAGCAGCCCGGCAAGGTCTTCCTGCGCAAGGGGCAGGAAGTTAAAAAAGAAGCCGGGCCGGGTGAATAGGCCAGCAAAATTTACGCTCCAGGGACTGTTTCCCTGAAAAAGCCCGGGACGCAAGACGCCCCGGGCTTTTAACACCGGCTACATTTCGGCCAGCACCTCTTCGGGCAGGTCGAAGTTGGCGTAAACGTTCTGCACGTCGTCGTTGTCTTCCAGCGCTTCCACCAGGCGCATCAATTTGCGGCCGGTGTCGGCGTCCACTTCGATGTTGTTCTGCGGCACCATGCCCACCTCGGCGCTTTCCGGAGCAAGGCCGGCCGCTTCGAACGCTTCGCGCAGGGGTTCGAATTCGCCCTGCTGGCAGTGCACTTCCCAAACTTCGCCGTCGTCCACGATATCTTCGGCCCCGTGCTCCAGGCCTATTTCCATGAGCTGGTCCTCGGTGCGGGTTTTGTCGAAGGTGAACACGCCCTTGCGCTCGAACATCCAGGCCACGCTGCCGGATTCGCCCATGTTGCCGCCGCCCTTGGTGAAAATGTGGCGCACTTCGGCCACGGTGCGGTTGCGGTTGTCTGTGGCCACTTCCACCAGCACGGCCACGCCGCCCGGCCCGTAGCCTTCGTACATGATTTCCGCAAGGTCGCCGCCGGCTTCTTCGCCGGTACCCTTGCGGATGGCGCTGTCAATCTTGTCCTTGGGCAGGCTTACGGCTTTGGCAGCGGCAATGGCCGCGCGCAGGCGCGGGTTGTAGTTCGGATCTCCGCCGCCCCGGGCCGCGATGATGATTTCCTTGGCCGCCTTGGTGAATTCCTTGCCGCGCTTGACGTCCTGGCGACCTTTGCGATGCTGGATGTTTTTCCATTTACTATGTCCCGACATGATTATTCTCCTGAAATTTTATACAGCGAAATGTTTGCCTTGTCCAAAATCGGCGAGGTGTGGGCAAGTGCAAGGCCAGGGACGTTTTGCGGAGTGCGCTCTTGTGGTATACGTCCCGCCGCAAAAACGGTCCACGAGGCCGCGGTTGCCCGCGCATCGCCTATGTTGGGCCGGGATCGTGGGGCGGCAAGCTTTTGAAGCCCATGGCGATGTAGAAGCTCTCAAAGCTCTCGGAGCGGGAACTGTTCGGTTTGAAGGCCTTTACGCTTGCAAAGTCCTGGCGCAGGGCCTGGGCAAAGGCTTGAATATCCGGCCCCATGAAGAATTTGACAATAAAATGGCCGCCTGGGCGCAGGCAGGTACGGGCCAGGCTCAGGGCTTCCTCAATCAGGGCGGCGGAGCGGGCCTGGTCGGTGGAGCGGCTGCCGGTGGTGCTGGGGGCCATGTCGGACATGACAATGTGAAAGGGCGCATGCTTTTGCAGTTCAGCCTTGAATTCCGGGCTGGGGTCGTAGATATTGCCCTGCAAACAGGTGACGTTGGGCGGAAAGGCGGTGGAAACGGCTTTGAGGTCCAGCCCCAGCACCTTGCCGGCCGGGCCGATCATCTCCGCCGCTCCCAGCGACCAGGAGCCGGGGGCCGCGCCCAAGTCCAGCACCCGCAGGCCAGGTTTGAAAAGCTTGAAGCGTTTCTGAATTTCCTTCAGCTTGTAAACCGAGCGGGCCGGGTAATTTTCCTGCTTGGCCTTAAGAAAATAGTGGTCTTGATATTTCTTCATGGATTCGGGCCAAGCTATAGCGCAAAAGCGCGTTTTCGCCAAGCGCGGAGTAACGGTTTACACCGGCGGCGGCCTATCCGGTATTGCCGGGCCGGGTATTTTATTTTAAGATCGTGCCATGCCAGCATATTTTGACCTTAAGCCGGGGAGCCTGGTGCTGCTGCCGGACAGCGGCCGGGAGCTTTTGCGGCGCGAGTTGGCTTTTGCCTTGGAAGAGCTGGGGTTCCGGGTGCGCCGGGTCATGCCGGACAGGCTTCTGGACTCCGCCTCGCCGGATTTCTTGTTGCGTGTTCTGGACGAAGGGCCAGCCCTGTTTTTCAGCGTCAACCTGCAGGGCCTGCTGCCGGGCGGCCGAGTGCCGGAAACGCTGCGCCAGGCCGGGGTGCCGGTGCTGGCCTGGTTTGTGGACAACCCCTGGCATGTGCTTTCCGGCATGCGCGACCCGAGTTGGAAAAGGTGGCAACTGGCGGTGACGGACGACAGCTTCGTCGTGCCGTTGCGCTCGGCCGGGGCGGGCGGAGTGCTGCACCTGCCCCTGGCGGCCTGCCCGCGCAGCCTGTTTGCGGACAAGCGCCCGGCGACGGGGGAAGAGGCTATTCGGGGCCTGTTTTTTGCCGGCCGTGCCAGCTTCCCCGGGCGGGATACTTTTTTCGCCGGGCAGTCGGTGCCGCCGGAACTCCTGGAGGAGGCCGGGGCCATGAGCCGTCGCGGCGAACGGGCCGATTTTCACTGGTGGGTGCGCAAACTGGACCTGGCTGACGAAGTGCCGCATTTCTGGCCCGGCAAGAAAGCCAGGCGCCCCGGCCTGGGCGCGGCCCTGAGCAACCGTATTTGGCGGGCAGAGCGCCTGGCCGCCGCCGCCCCGTTGGGGGTGACGCTGCACGGCGACGCGGACTGGGGCGCGGAACTCGGCCAGATTCTGGTCGGCCAGGACGGCGGCCAAAACGATGGGCAGGGCATCAGGCTGCACCCTCCTTTCGATTACTACGCCAGGGCGCATGAGCTGTACCGCCGGGCCGAGTTCAGCCTGAACCTGAACAGCCTGATGCTGGTGGGCGGGCTTACCCAGCGCATTTTCGACATCTGGGCGGCCGGCGGTTTCTGCCTGACCGGCAATTCGCCCGGCCTGGACCTGTTCCCGGATGAGCTGACCGGGCCGGTGACCTTCAGCCGGCCGGAGGAATTGCCGGAACTGATGGAACGCTTCCGGGCGGCGCCGGCGCGCAAGCGCGAACTGGCCGAGGCCTGGCGCGGGCACATCCTGGGCGAGCATACCTACGTGCGGCGCCTGCAAGGCCTTTTGTGCGGTAAAACGAACCCGGGCTGGACAAAGCCGCCGGAATAGCTTAAATGCTTTTTTCACTGTGGGGATGTAGCTCAACTGGGAGAGCGCAGCGTTCGCAACGCTGAGGCCGTCGGTTCAATCCCGATCATCTCCACCAATTATCAACTATCTCGGGGCATTATCTAATTTTAGCGGCCTGAATCCTGCCGGAATGGCTGAAGTACACATAAGCGGTACACATAGCCAAGCAACCCCGGCGTACCCAAGGATTCAGGCCATGCCTCTTATTTCACCCTACCTCATGCCCTGCCCTGCCGGGCGGTTGTCCTTCCGCATCCGCATTCCCGCTGACGTGCAAAACTGCCTGGGGAAGCGGGAATACCGCCGCAGCCTGGGCCATCAAAGCCCGGCCAAAGCCAAGCCGCTGGCTCTGAAACTAGCCGCCGCAGCCTGGGAGGTTTTCAGCTTCGCCCGCTCCGTGCTGGAAGCCAGACAGGCAACCGCCAGCGGTAATGCCTTGACCTGGGAACCGGGAAAAGGATACACAAGCGCCGCCTGTCCGGGCATACCAGGCAAAGGCTTTGGCCAAAAGGCGCTTTTTTTCCACCGGGTTTTGTTCGACGAAGGCGGCGGACTCATAGGCTGAGCCCAGACAGATTTCCGCCAGGGCGAGCGAAAAGTTGGATGCCCAATGGGCTTCATGCGCGGCCTCCGACAGTTCGGCCAGCGCGCGTTCGTAGGCCGGAACGAGCAGCGCCGCGACCTCGCCCGCCAACTGCCGTTCATCCGGCGAAGACAGATGAAGGCGCGCGGGGAGCAGGGCCGAGGTCAGGGCGCTCAGCAGCATGGCCGCGCTGACGCCGTCCCCGATCCTGGACGATTGGACGAGTTGCGTCGCGTCGGCCAGGACCGTGGCCTGCCGCTTCTTTGTCAAGGGCTCGTTCCGCAAGGCGCGGCGCAGGCCCTGGTAGACCTTGAGGCAGCGTTTGTCGTCCAGCGGCAGCGGCTGTTCGCGCAAATGCCCGGCGATTTTTTGGTAGGTCTTCCAAGGAGGCGGGGCCGACGGCGCCGAAGAGGCGTCTGCGGGGTCAAATTCCCAACAGATATCGACAAAGAAAGGCCTCCGGACAGTTGCGCCTGCCGTACTCCTCCCGACTCAAGGCTTCCCGCCGTCTGCGCTTCTCTTCTTTGGCGCGTTCCGCTTGCAGTTGCTGCGGAATGGTGATCACATACGCGCCCGCCAGGATCGCGCCTTGGATCTGGTCCGCGCAGCCGGAGCAGGCAAGGCACACTATAAGAACATAAGTAAGGTATGGTGGGCGCATGGGCGTTCCCGCAGTTGCCAATGGATCTCTGCCTGAAGCAATTTTAACGACGCTAGAGGAAATCGGCAAAAAATGAAAGCGCGGGCAGGCCGGGCTTTTACTGTCCGCCACAAAACCACTTTTCCGGCCCCTTGCGGTTTTATCCATTCCACGTTATGTAAATTTTCATTCAGTTATTCAGTTATGTAAGGTAAGGTATGTGCTGTGCGTAACTGGCCGCGACAATTTATTTGCGTTCAAGAAAATCCTGCCGGATTTAGGGTTGTAACAGCCTATTTTGGCTTGATTTTTGCTACACACACACACACACACACACACACACACACACACATTAACACCGCTGTATAACGCGCTCTCCGTCAGGAGCGGCGCGGTTTTTGTATTGGATCGCTTCGCACCATATCTTGCTGCTCCGGGCCAGGCATCCTGAGGATAATACACGGATTTGCCATGAATTTTTGAGTCAGGATACTGGATGTTCAGTAAAAAATGAGGAAGGTGCTGTATGCATAGCGGCAAAACTCCGTTGAAGCTTGTCTTGGCTGTCTGTGTATGGGTTGGATTTTTCTGGGTTTGCCCTCCACCTGTTGCGGCGCTCCCGGATAACTCCGCCGCCCCCTCTTTTCATATTGGCATAATGACGGGAACCGATTCGCAAAGCAGGGAGGAACTGCGCGGCGCCGTTGAGATAATCCGGCTTTACGGAGATGTCGCAACCGGCGGTATGGTACGGCATGTGACCTATCCCGACAATTTCATGAACGAAATTGAACTCACCATGGCCAGGCTGACGGAACTGGCCGATGATCCTTTGATGAAGGTGATCGTGTCCAGCCAGTCCGTGCCCGGTACGGCGGACGCGTTTCGCGCCATAAAGGAAAGGCGGCCGGATATTCTCTGCCTGGCTGGCGAATCTCAGGAAGACGCGGAACGGATCTCTTCCGTTGCCGATCTGGTGGTCGCTTCCGATTTTATTTCCCGCGGCTACCTCATTCCGTACGCAGCCAAGAAACTTGGCGCGACGACCCTCGTGCACATCTCTTTTCCCCGGCATATGATTGACGAATCCATGGCCCGCCGGCGGGCTATAATGGAACAGGCCTGCATCGATCTCGGCCTGGAATTCGTGTTTGAAAACTCGCCGGATCCCATGAGCTCCGCGGGTATTGAGGGCGCCAGACAGTACATACTGGAAAAGTTTCCCGGCTGGATAAAACAATTCGGGACGAACACGGCGTTTTTCTGTACTAATGACGCGCAGACCGAACCGTTGATCCGGCAGGTGGTGGCCCATGGCGGCTTCTTTATTGAAGCGGACAGGCCCTCTCCGCTTTTCGGGTACCCCGAAGTGCTCGGCATCAATGTCGATGCCTGGCCCATAGACTGGCCGCAGGCTCTTAAAACGGTTGAGGATGCGGCGGTGCGGGCGGGCGCGGGCGGCCGCGTGGGAACCTGGGTATATTCCCTGGGCTTTTGCCAGACCGCCGGCCTGGCGGAATTCGGGAAGCTTGTGGCGGAAGGAAAGGCCGCCATATCCGACACGGCTGTCTTGCTTGACTGCTACGGGAAGTTTTCCCCCGGGGCCAAATGGAATGGGGAATACCACACGCGGGCCGCCGACGGGAAAAAAATGGCGAACTACTTTCTTGTGTATCAGGATACGTATATTTTCGGCAGGGGCTACCTTGGCGTTGCCGACATCAGCGTGCCCGAGAAGTACCTGCGGATTCAGCCCAATGCCGTCAGAAAAACCGGGCCTGAGCCGTTCCGCATCGGCATAGCCACCGGAACCCCCGACCAGGGCGCCGACGATTTTCAGGGGGCGCTTGAAATGATCCGGCTTTACGGAAACGCCGAGGATGGCGGCATGGTGCGCCATATCACCTATCCTGACAATTTCATGGACGAAACCGAGGAAACCGTCGCCATCATAACGGCTTTGGCCAACGACCCGGCCATAAAACTGATTGTCGTCAACCAGGCCATACCGGGTACGGCGGAAGCCTTCCGGATCATAAAAAAACAAAGGCCCGATATTCTTTGCCTGGCGGGTGAAGCGCACGAAGACATCGACGTGATCACGGAGGCGGCGGATCTGGTAGTGAATGCCGACTTTATTTCCCGCGGCTATCTCATCCCGCACTCGGCCAAAAAACTGGGCGCCCGGACGCTGGTGCATGTTTCTTTTCCGCGCCATCTCGCCTACGAAGCCCTGGCCCGCAGACGGACCATCATGGAGCAGGCCTGCGCGGATCTCGGTCTGGAGTTTGCCATGGAAGAGGCCCCGGATCCGACGGAGGCTATCGGTGTGGACGGCGCCAGACTGTTCATCATGGAGAACTTCCCGGACTGGATCAATAAATACGGCAAAGAAACGGCTTTTTTCGCCACCAACGACGCGCACACGGAACCGCTCGTCCGCCAGGTGGCGACCCTCGGCGGGTACTTTATCGAGGCGGATATTCC
>JAISDX010000034.1 GCA_031264465.1 Deltaproteobacteria bacterium
CCGGGGTTGTAGTTCACCCCTTCCTTGACCTTGAAAATCTGCACCGGGAAGATGGAGGTCTCGCCGCTCCCCAGCCCGGCCTGGGTGGCCTTGAGCAGGTTCATGACGGCCAGGCGGCCCTCGGGCGAAGTGTCGGTGCCGTAGTTGATGGAACTGAACGGCACCTGGGCCCCGGCGCGGGAGTTCATGGTGTTAAGGTTGTGGATCAGCGCCTCCATGGCCTGGTAGGTGCGCCGGTCCGTGGATTTGTAAGCCTCGGCCGCGGCATAGGCGTGGGCCTGGCGCACCAGTTCCACGCTTTCCCGGCTGGCGTCCTTTTCGTTAAACGCGGTTTTGGCGGCTTCCGCCAGGGCCCGGCCGTACTGCTCGACCTGGCCCATGCGCACCTCGCCGCCCACCTGGGAGCGCAGGCGGTCAAACTTGAGGGCGGCGTCCTGGCTGCTCAGGTTTTCCTTGATTTGCAGATAGGAAACAAAGAGCTTTTCGTACTCTTTCTTGTAGGTTTTCACGATGCCCGGGGCCATGGCGTAGTCGAAATTGGGCGAGCTCTGCCCGCCGTGCATTTCGTTTTGGTTGGCCTGAATGGCGATGCAGGCCAGGGCGGAATAGCTTTCGATGCAGTTGGGCTCGCGCAGGTAGCCGTGCCCGGTGGAAAACCCGTTTTTGAAAAGCGGAATCAGGTCTATCTGGCAGCAGGTTTCCGTGAGCATGTAAAAATCTTTGTCATGAATGTGAATGTCGCCGCCGGCGTGCGCGGCCGAGGCGTCCTTGGGCAGCACGTAGTTGTCGATAAAATACTTGGAGCCTTCCGAGCCGTATTTCAGCATGGTGCCCATGGCGGTGTCGCCGTCGATATTGGCGTTTTCGCGCTTGATGTCCTCTTCCTGGGCCGCCGACCAGGTCAGCTTTTTGTAAATGTCCATCAGGTAGGACTCGGCCTCGCGAATCTTGGTATGCTCGGCCCGGTAGAGGATGTAGGCCTTGGCCGTCTTGGCGTAGCCGAAGCGGATCAGCGCTTCTTCAACAATATCTTGTATTTCTTCGACATGATCAAGTTTTTTGGCTTTCAGGGTCTGACAGACTTTTTCGGTGACAAACAGCAGATCCGTGGGCGTCATTTCTTCTTCACCCACGGCCTTGTTGGCCTTGGCTACGGCATTGAGGATTTTGGAAGCGTCAAAAGGAACGGACTTGCCGTCGCGCTTGATGATGGTGGAAAGCATTAACAACCTCTGTAAAGCCGGAATATGGCGCTCCGCAACACAATCCGCCGCTGGGCGAGTCGTCGGATTGGCGTAATCGGGAGCGCGTTTTTATTTTTCTAGAAAATGTCAAAAGACCGGGAATTTGTCAAATCGCGAGGACTGGGGGCCAGGCTGATTAATGCGGATTTTTGTTTCCGGGCCAGCCCTGCTCCGGCAGCCGGGTTCCGGGCGGAGCGAAGCGTCCCAAGACATACCTGAACTTCGCCCGGGCGGAGTTTGACGCGGCCGGGGAGCAAAAAGGCCATTAAGCTGCGTTTCCTTAAAAAATCCGGCCTAAACTGTGGATTTGCAAGCGAAAGGCGGCGTAAAAATTTTTTTGCCGGTCCGCCAGGCGTCTTTTACCAAAACCGGCAGCAAAACCGGCTGGCGGCCCGGATACTGCAAAACATTTTTCCCGGTTGACTTCAAAATAACATTAATCTTAATTATGAAAGGTAAAAGCTTGGGCCAGCTCCGCCGCGCGGGGCGCCCGGATTTGGCGAAGGAACGCTTTGCGGACCGGTTCCGTTGTGCCGGACGGCTAATTTCAGACAACACAGGAGTAAGTAATGGCTAAAAGAAAATCGCTGTTTGACCTTTACAAGATGAGAGATGCGGGCGAGCAAATCGCCTGGTTGACCGCTTATGATTTTCCCACCGCGCAGTTCGCCGAAGCCGCCGGCCTGGACATGCTTCTGGTCGGCGACAGCCTGGGCATGTGCATTTACGGCTACAACGGCACCGTGCCGGTGACCATGGACCAGTGCATCGTGCATAGCGAAGCCGTGCGCCGCGGCGCTCCCAACCTGTTCGTGGTGGGCGACATGCCCTTCCTGAGCTACCAGACCTCCGACGCCGACGCCGTGCTCAACGCCGGGCGCTTCCTGAAGGAAGCCGATGTCGACGCCATCAAGCTGGAAGGCGGCGTGCGCGTGGCCAGCCGCATCAAGGCCATTACCGAAGCCGGCATAGTCGTTATCGGTCATATCGGCCTGACGCCGCAGTCCTCCGGCCAGTTGGGCGGCCACAAGGCCCAGGGCCGCACCGCCGACGCCGCCAAGCTGGTGGTGGAAGACGCCCTGGCCGTTGAAAAGGCCGGCGCCCGCCTGCTGCTTGTCGAAGCCGTGCCGCCCGAAGTGACCGCCTACATCAAGAGCGTCCTGGGCATCCCGGTGCTCTCCATCGGCGCCGGCCCCTGCGACGGGCAGCTCCTCATCGTCAGCGACATGATCGGCGAGTTCCAGGCCTTCACGCCCAAATTCGTGAAAAAATACGCCAACGTGGCCGAAGTGAGCATCAACGCCATGGCCGAATATGTGAAGGACGTCAAAGCCAGATCCTTCCCGGCCGAAGAGCACTTCTACAAAATGATCGCCGGCGAGGAAGACAAGTTTTTGAAGCTGATGAAAAACTAGTTTTTCCGACAGGGTAACGCGAGACTCCCGGTTCAGCGCGAACCGGGAGTCTTTCATGAGAAGCGGCGACGCCAGACTTATTTCATGCCACGGTGAGTCGTTGTTGCGCGGCGGTATTCAAATGCAGTCCTGCCATTTCGTCATTTTATGGCGGAGGTTCACGGTTTCGCCATCAATGATGAACGTGCCGTCACCGACAGCATGAAAGGAGCGTGAATCCTCCGGCGATGGATTGCTCCATGCCGCGACGCCTTCCAGGACAAAGAAGTTATACTCGCCAGCAAGAGTGCGATTCACCACGCGACATTCCAGATTGTACAGGCACTCGGCCACCAGAGACGCGCCAACATTCCCGCCCGCTTGCGCATGCAAGCCGAAGGCGGCGAATTTGTCCATGTCCTCGCCGGAGCAGTTCCCGATATCCACTACTTTTTCCAGCATTCCGGCATGGGGGATGGCGACCACTCATTCGCCCGTTTCCACAAGGGCGGCATGGCTGAAATTCCAAGGGCCAAGGCAGATGCCGAGAGTTGGTTCAAAACCCATTGAGGCATGGCAACTGACGGTCATCAGGTTGCTTTTGCCTTTATGGGCTGTGGAGATCAGAAGAACCGGCCCTGATTCGACAAAGGTGAAGGCCCTGTCCAGTGGAAATTCTCTCTGCCGCGGAACTCTTTTCTTCGGCATACACGCCTCTATACCGGATGGCGGGTTACATCCTGTGGTTACAGCAATACCTGATATGCCACTCCGAATACCTCGGCATACTTCACCTCGTATATATACCAGCATGAGGTATATATTGCCTCCGCAGGGTGTTAACCCAGGCTCTTCCCTTTTTCATAGTACGACTGCCATTCGGCCCGCGGGGTCATGCTGCCGCCGGTGGCCCAGAGGATATGGGCGGCGGAGGGGGCCAGGCCCTGTTCCTTTTCATAGGCGGTGACAAGGCTTGGCCCGGTAAAGCCGGCCAGGGCCGAGGGCTCCAGTTGGAGTTTTTCGGTGTCGGCGGTAAGGGCCAGCAGGCGGTAGAGTTCGTCGTCCTCGATGGTGAAGGCGCCGTCCAGGAGGCGGCGCATGGCTTTGCAGGCCGGGCCGGAAGCGCGGGCCACGGCCAGGCCGTCGGCGGCGGTGACGCCGGTAAGGCCGATATCCTGCACGCTGATTTTGTCGCCCAGGCGGGAGAAAAGACCCAGCAGCACGCAGGGGGCCTGCACCGGCTCGGCGAACCAGCAGCGCACGGCATCGCCGAACAGAAGTTTCAGGCCCCAGGCCACGCCGCCGGGCGCGCCGCCCACGCCGCAGGGCAGGTACACGGAAACGGGTTTTTCCAGGCTGGGCGCGAGGCCCAGGGCTTCCAACTGGGGTTTAAGGCGCTGGGCGGCTACGGAGTAGCCCAGGAACAGGTCGCGCGAGTTTTCGTCGTCCACAAAGTGGCAGCCGGGGGTGGCCAAGGCCTGGCGGCGCCCTTCGGCCACGGCCGCGCTGTAGTCGTCGGCGTATTCCACCACTTTGGCGCCTTTGGCGCGCAGCAAGTCCTTTTTCCATTGCCGGGCGTCGGCCGACATATGCACGGTCACGCTGAAACCGAGGCGGGCGCTCATGATGCCGATGGACAGCCCCAAGTTGCCGGTGGAGCCCACGGCCACGGAATAGCGGCTGAAGAACTGGACGAATTCGGGCTCGGCCAGGCGGGCGTAATCGTCATCCGGCTTGAGCAGGCCGGCCGCAAGAGCCAGGTCTTCGGCGTATTTCAGCACTTCGTGAATGCCGCCGCGCGACTTGATGGAGCCGGAAACCGGCAGATGGCTGTCCAGCTTGATGAACAGGCGGCCGGAAAAAGGGTGTTTTTTGTTCAGGGCCGGGGCCAGGGACTCGGCCGCGTGCAGGGGCGATTCAAGCAGCCCTTGGCTTGGGGCGGTTTCAGGAAATACTTTGGCAATGTACGGCGCAAAGCGTTGCAGGCGGGCGGCCGCATCGTCCATGTCCGCCCGGCTGAAGCCGCCGTCCGGCGCGGCCTGGGCCGCGGGCGCAAGCAGGGAGTTGGGCCAGAAGACCGGGCGGGCCGCAGCCAGATCCGCAAACAGCGGCTGCTCGCGGAAATTATACTCGGATACGCTCATAATGGATGCTCCTGTTGAAGTTGTTCAAATAGCTATTCGGCCTGGCGCGGTATCCAGGTGACTTTACCGGCCAGGGTGTCGTTGTTGAACACGGCCAGGTTGATGGCGATTTCGCGCATGGTCAGGGTTTGCGGCAAGCGCTCCGGGACGGGGTGCCCGGCCAGGGTATAGCGCGGCTTGCCGAGCTTGTGCCCGCCTTGCAGGGCGACTTCCAGCAGTTCCACCTTGGCGCCGGCGGCGATGGGGGTGCGGCTGCCCGCTCGCAAGACCCTGGTTTGTCCGTCAAGGCGGATGGTGACGGATTCCAGCGCCGGCCGGATCAGACGGATGGAGCAGCCGGCCAGGATGGTTTTGCCCTGCTCGGCGTTAATGGCATAAACTTCGCCCCTGGCTCCCGCGGAGTGGCCGCGCAGCATGTCCCGGGAAACGTCGGCGGTGGCGCCGCGGTCTTCGCCGGTGTTGCGCAGCTCGTTCTGCCTGGAGACGAAGCCCTTGAGGTTCATGACCACATTTTTGGGGAGCGGGCCGCCCGCGGTGCGGATATCCACCAGCTTCAGCAGCGAGCCGTGCAGAACCGGCAGCTCTTCGCCGGGCTTGATTGCAACGGGCTTGCCGTCCACTTCCAGCAAAAAGGCAACAATCTCGCCGGATTTGGCATCCCGGGCGGCCTCGGCCTCGGCGTCCGCCCTGGCCTTGGCGTCCGCCAGCTCCAGCTCGGCCACCAGACGGTGGCCGGGGAGCGTGTCCAGGCTGGCGCTGACGCCGGCCGGGGTAAAGGCGGCGTAAAGGGTGGCCGGTTGGCCGCTCACCTGGGGTGAAGGCGCGGCCGGGTCGGCAAGCAGGTCTATATTCACCTGCCCCAGGCTGCGGCTGTCCCGGCGCACCGTGAGGCTGAAGGGTTTGTCCGCGCGCAGGGTCCGGCGCATGACGCTGGCAAAGCCGTCGTCCACCGCCACCAGCAGGCCGCGCTGCACGCTGGCCCCGGCGTGCAGCACTTCAAGGCTGTCGCCGGGTTTGACCAGGAGGGTCTGCCCGTTGGCCAGGGCCAGGGGGAGCTCCCCGTTCGGCCCGCTCAAGCGGATTACCAGGTGGCTGAACTCCGGCGCGGCCGCGTACAGGCCGGGCGCTTCCAGCTCCACGCCGTAAAGATCCAGAAAAGCGTTGATTACCAGGTTGTGCTGGCGGATTTTCTCGTCCAGGCCGGGCAGGTTCTTGGAAGTCTCGATGCAAAAGGCCGGCAGGCCGAGCCTGGTCAGGGCGAAGTAGGTGGCCGAATCGCGATGTTCCCTGTACAACGATTCATCGCCGGCCGTCTCCATATTGAAGAAGTGGAACTTGTGCAGCGGCTCGGTTATTTCCGCGTTGACCTTGGCAATGGCGGCCAGGGCCTGTTTTTCCAGCTCCAGGGTCTTTACGGAGCCGGGGCCGCCGCCGGGGTGGGTGTAACGGGCGCTGTCGGCAATAATGCACTGGCCGTAGCGGTTGGGGCCTGCCTGCTCGCTTTCCCATTCCGGCCGGTAAAAACCGGAGCCGTCGTGCAGAGTAAGCAGCAGGTCGCTTTCGGCCATCAGGCTTTTCAGCACGGCCACCACTTGGCCTTCCGGGTCGCCGCTCTTTACTTCGCTGAATTTGCGGTTCATGTCGCCGCCCGGGCCGCGCCGCCCTTGCAGTACCGCCCGGAAATTGGCCCGGGGAACGATAATCAGGTTGCCGCGCCTGGGCACGAGGTCGGCATAGAGGTCGGCCGAGGCGTAGGCGCCGGGCTCGTCGCCGTGAATGCCGCCCAGGAGCATGACAGTGGGGCCGTCCTGGCGCCCCCGCACTTTATAAACTGCCAGTTCCTGCGGCGTGCCGCGAAAGAACACCAGGTGCTGCCGCCCCGCTTCCCCTTTGGCCGCCGGCGCCGGCGTGGCCTCGGCGGGGCAGAGCAAGGAAAGGTAGAGGCAAAAAACCGCCGCCCGGGTCAGAATAATCAGTTTTTTCGGCATCTCTCTGCTTAAGCCAAGGCCAAGGCCCGGTCAACCGGAAATGATTTTGCAAACAAATCCTGACCGGGCCTTTCAAGCGTGCAATGCGCCAACGGGAGCTAAAGCCGTTTTATTCTATTTTGTCCTATTGTATCCTGGCCTCTAAAAGCTCGCACATGCGGTCGGCCGGGTCCAGCAGGGGGAGCTTGGCCCGCTTGCTCAGCTCCGCCGCCAGGTAGGGGAAGTGGGTGCAGCCCAGAATCAGGGCCTCGGCCTTGATGTGGGCGAACCAGTCCAGCACGATGTTCAGGCCGAACCGCCGCACAATCTCCGCCGGGGGCACGCCGGCCTCAATGGCCGTGACCGCCGGGAGAAAGCAGATGCCGTAAACGTCGCACTCGGGGTTGCCGCCCATGATGGCGCGCTCAATGCCGGCCAGGGCCTGGTTGTTGGCCGCGGCCACGCCCAGAACCCGATAGTCCCGGGCATATTCGCGGTAGGCGTCCAGCGGCGTTACCACCGGCACGTTCAGTTCGCGGGCCAGAGCCGGGAAGTCCAGGTTGGCGCTCAGAGAGTTGCAGTAAACCAGCACGCCCTGCCGTCCGTCGGCAAGAGTTTTTTGCATCAGGGCGCGGACTTTCGCCACCCGCTCGTCCATGGGAACGAGCTGAAACTCCGTCTGCTCGCGGGCCGAGGCCGCCGCCGGGTAGGGAATGGCCTCGTAGCCCCTGCCCTTCAGAACTTCCACGCCCATGGCGGCGTCCACCGGGGTGCCGGCGATAACGCCAATTTTCCTGCCAGCCATATGCCTGCCTCCTGCGTTTGCCGCGACTATAAAGCCCGGCGCCCGCGCCGGTCAATGCTCTTTACATCCTTTCAGGTAAAAGGATTTATCGTCCATGGCCCGCATGGTGGCCAGAATGCCGTCCAAATGATCGTATTCGTGCTGCAAAAGTTCGGCCAGGTCGCCTTCCAGGCGCAGCTCACGCTCCCGCCAGTCCAGGTCACGATAATGCATGGCGCAGCGCCGGTGCCGTTTGACCTTCACCAGCAGATTCGGGAAGGACATGCAGTCGTCCATGACTTCCATCATTTCGTCGTCAGAAAAGGAAAGAACCGGGTTAACAAAAACCGTGGGCTTGTTAATGAACATATAAATCAGGCGCTTTTGCAAGCCGATTTGCGGCGCGGCAATGGCCCGCCCGGCCCCGTAAGCGGCGCGGAAATCCAGCAGGGTGTCGTGCAGGTCGCGCACCGCTTCGGCGAGCTCCGGCAGCTCTTCCCGCGTCACCGCCGAGCTGGCTTCGTAAAGGGACGGGCTGCCGAGCAGTAAAATTTCTCTTTTCATGTTTCCAAACCTCCTGAAAAATAGTATCCAACAATTGTATGTTTTCAATGTAAAAATTGTATGCACCATAATAAAATTGGAGCAAAATGAACCAGCCCGTTGTTTTGAGCTGGCAGCCGGCCATCCGGCCGGAAGGGGCCGCTGGGGAGCGGCGGGAAGAGCCCCTGTACCTGGCCATTGCCGGGGCCATGGAGCGGGATATCGCGGCCGGACTTCTGCAGCCCGGCGACAGGCTGCCGCCGCAGCGGGAGCTGGCCGACCGGCTGGGAGTGAACCTGAGCACCGTTACCCGCGCTTTCAAGCTGTGCGAGATGAAAGGGCTGATTGCCGGGGTGGTGGGACGCGGCACCTTTGTGGCGGCCGGGGCGCTGTGGGCCGGCCCCATGCTGAACCCGGTGGACTGGGGAACGGGCATGAACGCCGGGCCGGGGGTTGACCTGGGCGCCTCCCACCCGCTTTACCTTGGTAACGCGCAGGTGGCCGGGGTGCTAAAACAGATTTGCAAAAAAACCGGCTTGCCGGAACTGTTGCGTTACACCGGCCCGCAAGGTCGGCCCAGGCACCGGCGGAGCGCCGCGCTCTGGCTGGAGCGGCTTGGGCTCCGGCGGCCGCCGGAGGAAATTCTCGTGGCTTCAGGCCTGCAGAACGCCCTGGCGCTCTCGCTGGCCTCGCTGTTCCGGGCCGGCGACAAGATGGCGGTGGACGGCCTGACCTACCCCGGCCTCAAAAGCCTGGCCGCGCTCCTGGGCATTCGCCTGGTGCCGGTCCCGGGTTGGCCGTTTCTGGCCGCCGAAGCCCTGGAACGCCACTGCCGCCTGGAACAGATCCGGGGAATATACCTGGGTCCTGACTGCCACAACCCTACCGCCTGTCGGCTGTCCCCAGGCGAGCGGCAAGACCTGGCCGGGGTGATTCGGGCCAACAACCTGGTCTGCCTGGAAGACGCCACCTATTCCTGGCTCGACCCGGCCCCGCTCCCGCCGCTGGCCGCCCTGGCTCCGGAGCAGACGGTTTACATCTCGACCCTGTCCAACGCTTTCTGCCCGGGTTTGCGTATTTCCTTCCTGGCCGCGCCGCGCCGTTATCTGGCCGCGCTTACGGAAGGCGTGGCCGACGTCAATGTGATGTCTTCGCCGCTGGACCTGGAAGTTGCCTCGCAAGTGATTGCCGGCGGACTAGCCGGAAGGCTGGTCGAAGAAAAGAGGCTGGAACTCGGCGCCAGAAACCGCTTGGCCGAGAAAGCGCTGCCCGGCGCCCTGCTGCCGGCGGCCCTGCCGAGCCAGTTTCGCTGGTTGCGCCTGGGGCCGGAATGGAACGGCCGCGATTTTGAGCAGGCCGCCTTGCGGGCCGGGGTAAAGGTATTCGGCAGCGGCCGCTTTGTCGCGGGCAATACGGCAAGCGAGCCCGGCGCCCGTCTGGCCCTGTCCACGTCGGCCGACCAGGCGGAACTGGCCCGGGGGCTGAAGATATTGGCCGAGTTGGTTGGAGCTTCCTGACCTCTCGGAAAGTATTTCCGGTATACTTTGTATGGTCCTGTTTGGGGGCATCAAGCGTCGGTTTTCCAGTTGACAGTTTTATC
This sequence comes from Deltaproteobacteria bacterium, assembly GCA_031264465.1. Taxonomy (GTDB): domain Bacteria; phylum Desulfobacterota; class Desulfovibrionia; order Desulfovibrionales; family Desulfovibrionaceae; genus WRHT01. The sequence goes on from JAISDX010000034.1 coordinate 9,677, forward strand.
GAATCCAACATACAAAAAAGCCATGCTAAACCTGCTTGACCGGCTCTCTTACTTTAACGCCTTTGCCAACTACTATTATTGGTGGTCTTTGCGCGTGGGTGCCGGGCAGGTGTGGTAAAAGCCGTTTAATAAATTTGCGCTTTCAGCCCAGGCCGCCGGCATCCGCCGGCGGCTTTTTTATTAACTGCTGCTGTTTTCAACGGGCCGGAGCGTAAGGACAAATTCACCGTAAAGGAGGGAACCAATGCCGCACTGGCGCCGCTGTTACCCCGCAAGCCAGGGAAACGCAGATTAATGGTCTTTTTGCTCCCTGGCCGCGTCAGGCTCTTCCCGTGCGAAGCTCATGTATGTCTTGATACAATTCGCTCCGTCCGGAATTCAATTACCGAATCAGGGCTTGCCAGAAAACAAAAATCCTCATTAATCAGCGTTTCCCTAGAAATTCAAGAGCGGTTGAGTTGTTAAAATTCAACGGCTCGGCAAGGCGAAGCCCTGCCGTCAGATGGTTGCGAAGCGACGCCGTTCGTCCAGCAACCATCTGTACCGTGGAATATGCCCTGTTCCTGGTCCGCGTTTTGCCGGCTCCTTTTATATTCAAAAACAGAAAAAAATAGTGTAGGCTGACGAGGATGCGAAAATAGGGATCTGAACCGGCCTTTAACCAAATCGGAGACAGCTTATGAGACAGATGAACTGGAAAGCGGCCATGGCGGACCACATTAAAAATCCGCCCTTTGAAAGCTACGGCGCCTTCAAGGAAACCCGCCCCGTGCAGGTGGACTGCTCTCTGGGCGTGAACCCGCTGGAGGGTCTCTACCCCGGAGCGACCATGAGCCTGCATTCCGGCGGAAAAGACACTCCGCTGGATCTATCCGTCTACGCCCTGTACCCGCGCGGCGGCGCCCAGGGGCACAAGACCCTGCCGGCGCTGGTTTCCGCCCGCTGGCCCAACGTAAAAACCGATGAAATTCTCTTTTCGGCCGGCTCACAGTGCGCCATGTCCAGCATGGGGCGCGTGCTCGGCGGCTCCAGGGTTAAAATCCAGGGTTACCTGCCCTGTTACATTCCCGGCGTGATGGAATTTCTGGCCGCCGGCGTTTCCTTTGAACCGGTGCATAACCCCGCCCCCGATTTCAAAATCAACGTGGACGCGCTCATCGCCGGCCTCAAGGACGACACCACCATCTTCTACCTGGACAACCCCAACAACCCCACCGGCAATTCCATCAGCATGGCGGAAATTGAAAAACTGGCCAAGGCCTGCCTGGACAAGGGCATTCTCCTCCTGTCCGACGAAGCCTACGCCGACTTTATCGACGACTCCATCTCCGCCCTGAACCTGGACCTGCCCAATATCATCTGCGCGCGCAGCTTCTCCAAGGGTTGCGGCTTTGCCGGCCTGCGCGTGGGCTACGTGGTGGTGAAAGACCCCGAGCTGTGCAAGATCAGCTGGGATATGGGCATCGCTTTCGCCTGTTCCGGCCTGGCCTCGGACGTGGCCGCCCTCATGCTGCCCGACCTGGATCTGGCCGGCGCCCGCAAAGGCGTGAAGGCGCTCAAGGAAAAGACCCTCAAGTTCATGCTCTCCCACCCCGGCTTCTCCATTGCCCCGACCCACGAAAGCACCCCCATCGTGTTCCTGACCTGGGACAGGCCGGGCAGCCTGTACGACGCCCTAATGAACGTGGGCATCATCAGCGAACCCGGCCGCTTTTTCGACCAGCCGGATTCCTCGGTGCGCCTGCGCGTGCCTTCCCCCTCGAAGTTCGACCTGTTCTGTTCGCTGTGGGAAAAGGCTTTCAAGCGGTAAACAGACTTTTTTCATAACCGGACCAGGGGGCGTGCTCAAGCGGGCATGCCCCCTTTTGCCAAGGGTACTGGCGTCGGGCGAAACAGCGCCGGCCGAACGGAGGTTTCATGATCGGTTCAGATTTTACCTGCCCCGAGGCCGTTTCGGTGGCGGTACTGGGGGCCGGCTCCCTGGGCAGCATGTACGGGGCCTTGCTGGCGCGGGCGGGCTGCCGGGTTACCCTGATTGGGCGCGACAATGCCCACGCCGCCTCCGTCAAGGCCGACGGGCTGATCCTGGAGCGGGTGGGCGACGAGCAAAACCCCGTGACGGTAAAAAACATCCGGGTGGTAACGGAACTGCGCGCGGCCGAAGCGCCCGATCTTTTGATCCTGTTGGTGAAGAGCTACCACACCGCCGCAGCCCTGGCCGGCTGCGCCGGGGATATACCGCCCGCTTGCCGGGTGCTCTCCCTGCAGAACGGGCTGGGCAACCTGGAAGCCATGGCCGAGTTCGTGCCCCGGCAACGGCTCCTGGCCGGGGTGTGCTATATCGGCGCCTCCTTGCGCGGGCCGGGGCGGGTGCGCTATACCGGCCCGGCGCCAACGCTGCTGGGCAGCCCGTTCGCCGCCACGTTCACCGCCCCGGGCGCTATGCCGGACGATAGCGGCGAGGCGATAAGCAGCGAACAGTTGGCCAACCTTTGCGCCCTGTTCCGGGCGGCGGGCATTCCCTGTACCCCCAGCCAGGATATCCTGGCGGAAATCTGGACCAAGATGCTGCTCAACGCTTCCCTCAATCCCCTGGCCGCCCTGACCCGGCTGAACAACCTGGGGGTTACCGCCGCGCCGGAAAGCCAGGCGATCATGGCCGCCCTGCTGGACGAAATCGTCCTGGTGGCCCGGGCCAAGGGCATTGCCCTGAAAGTTGACGACCCGTTGTCCCACGTGCGGCGCATGGGAGAACTTTCCGGGGCCAACCAGGCCTCCATGCTGCAGGACGTCCTGGCCGGGAGGCCTACGGAAATTATGTCCATGAACGGAGCCGTCGCACGCGAAGGCGCGGCCCTGGGGCTGCCGACTCCCCTTAACGCGGCCGTGGCCAACCTGATCCGGCTGTTGGAGAAAAGCTACCTGCCGGCGGTTCCGGGAAGCTGACAGGCTGCGATTTGCCCTTCAAAAAATACAATCGCTCTCTAAAAACTCCAGGCCACTCCCAAGCTGAGGTAATGCTGTTTGTAGTCATAGAGATCGCTGGTGGAGTCGTTTTTTCCGTATTGATAATTGAGTTCCAGCGACCAGGCTTCGTCAATGCGCCAGATCAGGGCGCTGCCCAGGCGCAGGCGCTCGTCCCGGCGGTCCCCGCTTTCCAGTACCGTGGCCGGACCGTTGTAGTTTTCCCAGGTGTAGGCGGCGAAGGGGGCCAGATCGAACCCGCAGGGCAGCTTGAACAGCAGGCGGGCCGTGCTTTCCCAGCCGGTATAGCCGTAAGCGCTTCTCTCGGCGTCAGCGCCCAGGAAGCGCCCGCCCATGAGAAATTCATGGTTGTCCACGCCGAAAAAGAAGCGGGCGTAGGCGCCGATCCAGCCGTA